>CALDHQ010000394.1 GCA_937894055.1 uncultured Polymorphobacter sp. | reverse complement strand
CGCACTGCTATGGCTACTGCCTGCTTTCGTGGTTTGTGGCGCCGTATTCGCGATCATAAAGAGACTGCTTCGCAACTCAATCCAGCCAATGGACTGAATCATTTTTAATGGCTTTAAAGCCGACGTCCGCTTCCCACCCCATTCCAGACATTCGAAATCAATCGGGTGCAGGGCTCAGCCCTGCCCTGCCGGAGGCTCTTTGACCTCAAGCGCAGCACCCACCCACGTCACGCGTTGAGCCCCTCCCTCGAAAGCGAGGGGCTCAGCAGGCGCGTCAGATCTCGCGGCTGACGATTTCCTTCATGATTTCGCTGGTGCCGCCGAAGATGCGGGTGACGCGGGCGTCGCGCCACAGGCGGGCGACGGGGTATTCGTTCATGTAGCCGGCGCCGCCGTGGAGCTGGAGCGCCATGTCGCAGATTTCCCACTGCAGCTCGGTGTGCCAGAGCTTGGCGGCGGCGCCTTCGGCCGGCGTCAGGTCACCGGCGAGGTGGCGCTTGATGCAATAGTCGAGGTGGGCCCAGCCGACTTGCAGCTTGGTCTTGAGGTCGGCGAGCTGGAAGCGGGTGTTCTGGAAATCGAAGATGGTCTTGCCGAAGGCCTTGCGGTCCTTGGTGAACTTGACGGCTTCGTCGAAGGCGCGCTGCGCGCCGGCCTGTGCCGAGACGGCGATCGACAGGCGTTCCTGCGGCAGCTGGCTCATCAGATAGGCGAAGCCCTTGCCTTCTTCGCCGAGGCAGTTGGTGATCGGCACGCGGACGTCGTTGAAGAACAGCTCCGACGTGTCGGCGCTGTGCTGGCCGATCTTGTCGAGGTTGCGGCCGCGCGCGAAGCCGTCGCGGTCGCTTTCGACCAGGATCAGCGACATGCCCTTGGCGCCCAAAGTCGGGTCGGTCTTGGCGACGAGGATGATCAGGTCGGCGTTCTGGCCGTTGGTGATGTAGGTCTTGGAGCCGTTGATGACATAGTGGTTGCCGTCGCGGCGGGCGGTGGTCTTGATGCCCTGCAAGTCGCTGCCGGTGCTCGGTTCGGTCATGGCGATGGCGGTGATGACTTCGCCCGAAATCATCTTGGGCAGCCATTTGGCCTTTTGTTCGGGCGAGCCGTAGTTGACGATATAGTCGCAGACGATGTCCGACTGGAGCGTGATGCCCGCCGACGAGCCGGCATAGGCGAGTTCTTCGTCGATGACGGCGTTGAAGCCGAAATCGAGGCCGAGGCCGCCATATTCTTCGGGCACCGTCGGGCACAGCAGCCCGGCATCGCCGCAGGCGCGCCAGAAGTTGCGATCGACAATGCCTTCGGCTTCGTGGCGATCGAGGTGCGGGATCAGTTCGCGGTCGAAGAGTTTGCGGACGGTGTCGCGGAAGGCGATGTGGTTTTCGTCGTATGCGGTGCGCGCGGCAGTATCGAGCATGGCTGAATCTCCCAAGAAAGCTGGCCGGAAATGTTGCGCCGTCGATGCGCGAGGTTGACGCGCACGTCAACCACTGTCTTATATGTGCCGTCGCGCTGGTGCTTGGGGACCTGCACGGCCGCGACGCCGCGATTGTAATAATCGGCCGCAACAGGCCGCAAGCGAGCAGGATCATCCATGAACTTTGAATTTTCCGAAGAACAGGCGCAGATGCGCACCGAGGCGCGGCGCTTTCTGGAGGCCAAATGCCCACCCAAGGCGGTGCGCGCGGTGCTTGAAGGCAAGGCGCCGTTCGACCGTGCGCTGTGGCAGGGCCTCGCTGAAATGGGCTTTCTCGGCATCGCGATTCCCGAAGAATTCGGCGGACTCGGTGCGGGTTACCTTGAACTTTGCGTCGTCGCCGAGGAACTTGGCCGCGTTATCGCGCCGGTGCCGTTCTCGTCGTCAGTATTCCTCGCCACCGAATTCCTGCTGATGGCCGGCAGTCCGGCGCAAAAGGCGGCGTGGCTGCCCAAGCTGGCGGCGGGTGAAGCTATCGGCACCTTCGCATTCGCCGAAGGCACCGGCACGACGACGCCGCGCGGCATCAAGACGCAGGCCAGCGGCGGCACGCTGAGCGGCGTCAAGCTGCCCGTCGCCGACGGCGACATCGCCGACTTCGCGATTGTCGCGGCGCGCACCGGCAGCGGCAATGACGAACGCGCGATTTCGCTGTTCATCGTCGACCTCAACGCCGCTGGCGTGACGCGCGAGTCGGTCGCCACGATCGACCCGACGCGCAGCCATGCCAAGCTGACGTTCAACGGCGCCGCCGCCGAGCCGCTGGGCGCTGCCGGCGAAGGCTGGGCGACCATTCAGGCGGTGTACGACCGCGCTGCCGTGCTGACCGCGTTCGAACAGGTCGGCGGCGCCGACCGCGCGCTCGAAATGGCGCGCGACTATGCGCTGGAGCGCATGGCGTTCGGCCGGCCGATCGGCTCGTTCCAGGCGATCAAGCACATGCTCGCCGACATGTACGTATCGGCGACGTTGGCGCGTTCGAACAGCTATTACGGGGCCTGGGCGCTTTCGACGGGTGCGGCGGAACTGCCCGAAGCGGCCGCCACCGCGCGCGTGTCGGCGACGCAGGCGTTCCAGCATTGCGCCAAGAACGACATTCAGGTGCACGGCGGCATGGGCTTCACCTGGGAGTTCGATTGCCACCTCTATTACCGGCGCGCGAACCTGCTCGCGCTCAACCTCGGCAGCCTGTCGCAATGGGAAGACAAGCTGATCGATCGCCTGCAAACCAAAAACGCCGCCTGACGGGAGAGACACCATGAATTTCGATGATACCCCGCAGGAAGCTGCGTTCCGCGCCACCGTCCGCACCTGGCTTGACGCCAATGCGCCCAAGCATCTGGAGGCAGGGCTGCGCAGCGCGGGCTTCGGCAGCGCCGGCGTCACCAGTGAGGACCCGATGGCCGCGGCCCGGGCGTGGCAGAAGAAGAAGTACGATGCCGGCTATGCCTGCCTGCACTGGCCCAAGGAATATGGCGGCGGCGGCTTCAGCCCGATCGAGCGCGTCATCTGGGGGCAGGAAGAAGGCCCCTATGCAGCGCTCGGCGGCCTGTTCACCATCGGCCACGGCATGTGCTGCCCGACGCTGATGGCGTGGGCGAGCGAAGACCAGAAGCGCGAGATGTTGCCGCCGGCAGCAGCAGGTGAGCAGGTCTGGTGCCAGCTGTTTTCGGAGCCCGCATCGGGGTCCGACCTCGCCGGCCTGCGCACCCGCGCCGAGCCCGCGAGCGACGGCAGCGGCGACTGGATCATCAACGGCCAGAAGATCTGGACCAGCGGCGCGCAGCATTCGGACTGGGGGCTGCTGATCACCCGTACCGACCCGAATGTCGCCAAGCACAAGGGGTTGACGATGTTCTTCCTCGACATGCGCTCGCCGGGTGTCGAGGTGCGGCCGATCAAGCAGGCCAATGGCCAGTCGGGGTTCAACGAAGTCTATTTCACCGACGTCCGCATCCCTGACGCGCAGCGCCTCGGCGCCATCGGCCAGGGCTGGGAAGTGTCGCTGACGACGCTGATGAACGAGCGGCTGTCGATCGGTTCGGGCATGCCGACGGGTTTTCCGGAGTTGTTCGACCTCGCTTGCCGGTTGGAGACACCCGACGGTCCGGCGATCAACGACCGCAACGTGCGGTCGAAGCTGGCGACTTGGGCCGTGCGCACCAGCGGGCTGAAGTACACCGGCATGCGGGCGATTTCGGCGCTGTCGCGCGGCGAAACCCCGGGGCCGGAAAACTCGATCGGCAAGTTGGTCGCGGGTGCGACGATGCAGGACATCGCCGCGTTCGCGCTCGACCTGCAGGGCGAGGCCGGCATATTGGTCGACCCCGAAGTGACGGCCGCCAATGGCCGTTTCCAGGCCATGCTGCTGCGGTCACCCGCGACGCGCATCGAGGGCGGCTCGGACGAGATCCTGCGCAACATCATCGCCGAGCGTGTGCTCGGGCTGCCGGGTGATATTCGCGTCGACAAGACCGTGCCGTTCAACCAGATCCCGACCAGCGGCAAGCGCTGATCGGGGAGAGCGGCACGGTTCCGGCGCCAAACTGTCAACTTTAGTTACACTCCCGTTGAGTTCGTTTCGGTTAAAGCATTGATTCTATTGACAGACCATGATTGGCCTAAGTCTTGCATGGTTAACGTCAGTTGTTTTCAGCGTTTGTCGATATGCGCCGCCTAGCTGCGGCACGGACTCAATGGGGAGAATGATGTGAAGCAGTTTCTACTCGGAGGCGCGCTTGCACTCGGCGCACTCGTATCTGCGCCATCGCAGGCGGCGTCGTATGTTGTCGACCTTACTGGCAATGTGGCCGGCTTTTCGAATTTCACGATCGACTTCGGCGGGCTGCATTTCGACGAATATTTTCTGACGCTGAGCGGGCTCGACGACAGCAATGCGATTACCGTCGTCCAGGGCGACGACATCTTCGCCACGGTGACGCTCGATGCGCTCTACACTATCCCGGTGTCGCAAGTGCGGACCGACCTGCTGCAGTATTTCTTCGGCAGCGGTTTCACCGGCAATGGCACCGCTGTGGACGGCAGCTTCAATTTTTATGACGGCGCAACGCTGGTGGCGTCATTCAATTACAGCAGTTCGACAGCGAACCAGCTCTCGAGCTTCGCGGCCGTGTTCCCGCCCGACAACGGCGCTTTCAGCTTCGATTCGTTCACTAACGCGGTCACCGTCAGCATTCTTGATGCACCGGCGACGCTGAATGGCTCGGCATTCAACTATGCACTGGTCAGCGATATCCGCGCTGTCCCCGAGCCGGCGTCATGGGCGTTGATGATCGGCGGCTTCACGCTTGTCGGTACCGCAATGCGCCGCCGCCGGGGCATCGCCACGGCGGCATAGCTGCCAACGCAATTTCGAAACGTGCTGCAATCCCTCGTCCCCACGGGACGGGGGATTTGCTTATTCGGGCTGCGCGGCGCGTGCCGCCAGCCAGCGTTCGAGCCACTTGATCGAATAGTCGCCGGCGATGAAATCGGGGGCCTCGATCAGCGCCTGATGCAGCGGAATCGTCGTTTTCGGCCCGTGGATGACATATTCCTCGAGCGCGCGGTGCAGCCGGGCGATCGCGTCTTCGCGCGTCGCGCCATAGACGATCAGCTTGGAGATCAGGCTGTCGTAATAGGGCGGGATGCGGTAGCCGTCGTACAGCGCGCTATCGACGCGGACATGCAGCCCGCCGGGCGCGTGATAGTCGGTGACGCGGCCGGGTGACGGCGCGAAGGTCGCGGGGTCTTCGGCGTTGATCCGGCATTCGATGGCATGGCCTTCGAAGCGGATCTGGTCCTGGGTTACCGACAGCGGCAGGCCCGAGGCGACGCGGATCTGTTCGCGCACCAGATCGATGCCGGTGATGGCTTCGGTGACCGGGTGTTCGACCTGCAGCCGGGTGTTCATTTCGATGAAGTAGAACTCGCCGTTTTCATACAGGAACTCGAACGTGCCGGCGCCGCGGTAGCCGAGCTTGGCGACCGCCTGACGCACGACTTCGCCCATGCGCTTGCGCTGTTCGGGGCTGATTGCCGGACTTGGGGCTTCTTCGAGCACCTTCTGGTGGCGGCGTTGCAGGCTGCAATCGCGCTCGCCGAGGTGGATCGCGCCGCCCTGCCCGTCGCCGAAAATCTGGAACTCGATATGGCGCGGCTCGGACAGGTATTTTTCGATGTAGACGGTGTCGTCACCGAACGCTGCCTTGGCTTCGGCACGCGCCTGCGCCATCAGCGGGCCCATCGATTCGGCGTCAGGCACGACCTTCATGCCGCGGCCACCGCCGCCCGATGCAGCCTTGACCAGCACCGGATAGCCAATCTTGTCGGCGATCGCGATGCCTTCGGCGGCGCCTTCGACCGGCCCGTCGGACCCCGGCACCAGCGGCAGGCCAAGCTGCGCTGCGGTGCGCTTGGCTTCGATCTTGTCGCCCATGCGGCGGATATGGTCGGCCGTCGGGCCAATCCAGACGATGTTGTGCTCCTCGACGATTTCGGCGAAGCGCGCGTTTTCGCTGAGGAAACCATAGCCGGGGTGGATGGCATCGGCCTGCGCGATTTCGGCGGCCGAAATGATGTTGGGGACGTTGAGATAGCTGTCGGTCGCCGACGGCGGCCCGATGCAAATGGCTTCGTCGGCGAGGCGCACGTGCATCGCATCGGCATCGGCGGTCGAATGCACGGCGACGGTCTTGATGCCGAGTTCGCGGCAGGCGCGGTGGATACGCAGCGCGATTTCGCCGCGGTTGGCGATGAGAATCTTGCCGATGTGGCGCGGAGCCTTGGGGTCGGCCACTATTCGATCACCACCAGCGGCTGGTCATATTCGACCGGCGCCTCGTTATTGACGAGGATCTGCGCGACCTTGCCGGCCTTCGGCGCGGTGATCGTGTTCATGACCTTCATCGCTTCGATGATGAGCAGCGTGTCGCCGGCCTTGACGCTGGCGCCGACGCTGACAAATGGCGCGGCACCGGGTTCGGGCGTCAGATAGGCGGTGCCGACGATCGGCGACTTGACGAGGCCGGGGTGCTTGCGGACGTCATCGACGACAGCTTCGGCGGGGGATGCGGCAACGGGTGCGGCCGGGGCGGCATAGGCGACCGGCGCCGCGGCAACGGCGCCGGTCATCTGGCGCGCGACGCGGATGCGGCGTTCGCCGTCCTGAACCTCGATTTCGCTCAGATGCGTCGAATCAAGCAGGGCCGCGAGCTCGCGGACGAGCTTGGTATCGACTTGCATGGCATTGGATGCGGGGGATTTTGCTGCCGTCATCTTGGTTCCCGTAACTCTGGTGGCCGAAAGGGCTGGGGGGCCTATGTGTCAGAACGTCGCGGCGGCGTCCAGCGCCAGCCGGTACCCCTGCGGTCCGAAGCCGCAGATGACCCCCGCAGCGACCGGACTGATGAAGCTGTGATGGCGGAACGCCTCGCGCGCATGCGGGTTCGAGATATGGACTTCGATGACCGGCACGGTGATCGACTTGATCGCGTCGTGCAGTGCCACCGAGGTGTGGGTCAGCCCGCCGGCGTTGAGGATGACCGCACGCACGCCGCGCGACGCCGCCTCGTGCAGCCAGTCGATGAGATGGCCTTCGTGGTTCGACTGGCGCAGGTCGATGGTCAGCCCGAGCTCGCCGGCGCGGTCTTCGAGCATCATCGCAATGTCATCGAGCGTGTCGAGGCCATAGACCTCGGGCTCGCGCGTGCCGAGCAGATTGAGGTTGGGGCCGTTCAGGACGAGCACCAGATTGGCCGCGTCGGTCATGTTTGCCCCCGATAGAATATGGACGATGTGGTCGCAGCCCTTATATGTGGCGCTCACGCGATTGGAAAGTTTTGCATGATCGAAGTCAGCATCAACGGCGAACCGCGCAAGCTGGCAGCGGGCATGACGGTGGCAGGCTTGCTTGCCGAGCTGGCGTTGCCGGGCGACAAGGTCGCCGTCGAACGCAACCTCGAGATCGTACCGCGCTCGACGTTCGCGCAGGTGGCGCTGGCGCAAGGCGACAGGCTCGAGATCGTGCATTTCGTTGGCGGTGGCCAGGACGATGGTGACGGCTGGGAAGTCGCCGGCCGCAAGTTCAAGTCGCGGCTGATCGTCGGTACCGGCAAGTACAAGGACTATGCCACGAACGCTGCCGCCGTGGTCGCGTCGGGGGCCGAAATCGTCACCGTTGCGGTGCGCCGCGTCAACGTCACCAACCGCGGTGCGCCGATGCTCACCGATTTCATCGACCCGAAGAAGT
>CALDHQ010000393.1 GCA_937894055.1 uncultured Polymorphobacter sp. | reverse complement strand
CTGCGGCCTGCCCGGCGCCGAGATTGCGGCGCGCGCGCAGACCGATGCGGTCAAGTCCGCGCTGCGCGCCAATACCGACGAGGCGATTGCCCGCGGCGCCTTCGGATCGCCCACCATCTTCATCGATGAAAAGTTCATGTACTTCGGCAACGACCAACTGCCGCTGGTCCGCCAGCGGCTTGAAAAGCAGCAGCGCGGCGGCTGATCAGGCCGGCGAGATGCCGTGCACCAGCCCCAGCCCTTCGGCGCGGTAGCCGAGCAGCACCAGCGCATCGTCGCTGGCGAACTGGCGGACTTCGGGGCGCAGCGACAGGAACCAGTTTTCCTGCGCGCGGTAGATCGGCTTGGTGTACCAGCCGAACACCCCGGCGCGGTGTTCGCTGGCGGTGCGGTTGAACCCGGTCTTGTGCCAGACGCGGCTTTCGAAGACGACGATCGAGCCCGCCGGCGCGACCATGGCTACCGTCGGCGCATCGGCTTCGTCGGCGCGCGGCGCGCGGTTCAACTTGTGGCTGCCCGGCACGAAGCGCGTCGCGCCATTGGCTTCGGTAAAGTCATCGAGGCACCAGGCGACGTTCATCCCCTGCGGGTCGGCGGCCCACGGTTCGGGCATGAAAATCTGGTCGGCATGCAGCACCATTTCGCCACCACCTGGCCCGGTGATGTTCGCCGACAGATTGCCGAGCAGCGCCGGCCAGCCGAGCAGCGCCTTCACATATGCGACCGCGACCGGATGAAACGCCAGATCCTCGAAAACCGGATCGCGGCTGAGCACGTTCCAGACGCGCTGGTTCGAACTGTCGTGCGCATAGTCGAGGCCGAAATGCTGTTCGCGACCGCGCGCACGGTCCGACGCGGCGGCGCGGTATAGCGCGTCACGCGTTGCGGTCAGCGCGTCGCCGGTCAGCACGTTGGGCACAATGGTGAATCCGAAGTCGGCGATGTTGCGCAGGCCCTGCGCGATGTCGCGCGTCGGCGCGGGCAGCACGGGGGCGGCAGAAATGGCAGCGGTGGCGTTCATCGTGCAGGCCCCTCGTTCGGGTTGATGCGCCGCGCATTGAGCAGCTCGACCGCTTCGCTGGCGTTGGCGGCAATGCCGAGTCCGAGCCAGTCGCGCAGCTGCGGGTCGATCGTCGCCTGCGTCGCCGGTGACAGGCCGGCGTTCCAGTTGATCTGCGGGCGCAGGAACGGCTTGGTGTAATAGCCGAACAGCAAGGCGCGGTCCTCGTCGGCGGTGATGTTGGCGCCCGAGGTGTGCCAGACGCGGCCGTCCATCGCGACGATCGACCCCGCCTTGGCCTCGAACGGCTGCAGCCGCTGCAGCGCGTCCGCCGGCACATCGGCCTGGGTCCGCCAATGCTGGCTGCCCGGAATGAACAGCGTCGCACCGTTTTCGAAGCGCACGTCGGACAGGCACCAGATGATGTTGATCGACCACGGCGCCGTCCACGGCGCGGGCACCACCAGCGCCAGATCCGAATGCAGCGACATCGACCTGGCACCGGGCCGCGCGATGTTGGCGGTGAAGTTCGAAATCAGGAAATCGTCACCCAGCAGCGCGGTGACCAGATCGACCGCCACCGGATTGCAGATTAGCTCGCGGAAAATCGCGTCGCGTTCGAGCAGGAAAAACACGCGGATGTTGTGCGCGTTGGGGTCGAGTTCGGGCATGTAGATCGGCAGGCCCTGCCGGGCGTTTTCGGCCGCCGCCACATGCAGCCGGTCGAGCGCCTCGCGGGTGCGCGCGGCATCGATGACATCGGGGACGACACACCATCCGACAGTCTTGAGCGCTTCGCGCGCGGCGGCGAGGTCGGCGCGCGCTGCGGGGGCCAAAGGCACGGCTGTCTGGGCGGTTGCCATCGGATTTCCCCTCGGTGACGTTCGCCTTCTGCTCGAGGCGTGCGGCGATGCTCAGGCCGTTCGCGCGTCGAGTCAACGTTATTCAGGCATGCGTGCCGACTTTGTGTTAGCCACGATTCGGTGGCCGCCCCGCGCGCGCACGACAACAGGATGGAGACTTTCGCATGCACGCCGCGCTGACCATGACCAAGATCGTCGTCGCCGATGTCGATGCCGCCGCTGCCTTCTACATGGCGGTATGCGGCTTTACCGTCGCGCAGCGGATCGAGGACGACCGCTTCTGCGAAATCATCCTGCAGTCGCCCGAAGCAGCTTCTGCGGCGCTGATCGTCATCAACTACAAGGGTGCACCGCCGGCGACGCCGGGCGAATGCATATTGGTCTTCGAAACCAGCGACATCGGTGCGTTCGTGGCGCGCGTGGTCGCCGCCGGCGGCTCGGTCACCACGCCGACGCAGACCATCGCCGCGCTCGACCTCGCCTATGCCATGCTGTGCGACCCCGAAGGCCATGTCGTCGAGGCACTGCAGCGCGGCGGCGTCACGAAGTAGCTGACAGCGGCGCACTCGCACGCTAGCCCTAAGGCAATCATTGCCTTGGGGGTTTTGCCGATGTCTGCCAGTCGCCACCTTGTTGATCCGGAACTTTTCGGGTTGCTCGAAACCTTTCCGCAGCTGCAGCTGTCGGAGGCGATATTGCCGCTGATGCGTGCCGCGCCGCCGCGCGCGTTCAGCTTCGGCGACCAGGGCGCGTCGGTGCTGTCGAGCCGGCGCACCATCCCCGGCCCGGCGGGTGCGCCCGATGTCGCGCTGTCGGTCCACGTTCCCGCCACGGCAACGACCAACCGCGGCGCCATCCTGCACATCCACGGCGGCGGCTATATCGCGGGCAACGCCGAAGCCAATGCCCCGGCACACCGCGTGCTCGCCGAAACGCTCGATGTCGTGGTGGTGTCGGTCGACTACCGGCTGGCGCCCGAAACGCGCTTCCCCGGCGCCGTCGAGGATTGCTATGCGGCACTCGGCTGGCTGGTGGCCAACGCCGGCGACTTCGGTGTCGATGCCACCCGCATCGGCATCATGGGCGAAAGCGCCGGCGGCGGGTTGGCGGCCGGGCTGGCGCTGCTGGTGCGCGACCGCGGCGAATTCGCGCTGGCGTTCCAGCACCTGATCTATCCGATGATCGACGACCGCACCTGCACGCAGCCCGACCCGCACCCCTATGCCGGCGAATTCATCTGGACGCACCAGAGCAATATCTTCGGCTGGACGGCGCGGCTCGGGGCGGCACCGGGCGGTGACGACGTTTCGCCCTATGCGGCGGCCGCACGCGCCACCGATCTGACGCGCCTGCCGCCGACTTACATCGCCACCGGCGCGCTCGACTTGTTCCTCGAAGAAAACCTCGACTATGCGCGCCGCCTGACCCGCGCCGGCGTGCCGGTCGAACTCCACGTCTATCCGGGCGCCTTCCACGCCTTCCAGTTCGCCACCGACTCGGCGCTCAGCAAGACGGCGTGGCTCGACAGCCAGCGCGCGCTCGAACGTGCGCTGAGGTCATAACGCCGCAGGACAGCGGTTCGACGCAAATTCAATTACATTGATGCTGTAATCGAGTATCGGTGCGATACGGCACGACCCGCCGGCGGTTGCATGGGAGCTCTACGCGTGACGGAATCATCAGCTGCAGGCGTTTGGCCGGTGTTGCGGGTTGGCGACGTCGCCCCCGATTTCGAAGCGCGCACCACCATGGGCCCGGTCAGCCTGTCGAGCTTTCGCGGCCGCTGGCTGCTGCTGTTTTCGCACCCCGCCGACTTCACGCCGGTCTGCACCAGCGAGTTCGTCGCGCTGACGCGGGCCGCCGACCGCTTCGCCGCACTCAACTGCGCGCTGCTCGCGGTGTCGGTCGACAGCCTCTACGCGCATCTCGCCTGGGTGCGCGCGATCCACGAAGCCTTTGGCGTCACCGTCAACTTCCCCATCGTCGAGGACACGTCGATGAACGTCGGCCGCGCCTTTGGCATGATCGCCGACGACGCCACCGACTCAGCAACCATGCGGTCGAGCTTCTTCATCGATCCTGACGGCATCATCCGCGCCAGCTGCTGCTATCCGCCGACTGTCGGCCGCTCGGTCGACGAGATGCTGCGCGTCATCGCGGCGTTGCAGCGCGTCGATGCCGATCACATCGTCACGCCCGCCGGCTGGCAGCCCGGCGATGACGTGCTGCTGCCGCCGAGTTCCAACCAGGCGGCGGTGCTGGCGATGCCCGACGATCCGGCCTGGTTCCACCGCCGCCGCCCCGACGGCGATGCACCAGGGCACACCTAATGGCCGCCACGTTCGAAGCCGAAGCCGAAGTGCTGCGCGTGCTGGGTCACCCGACGCGGCTGGCGCTGCTGACGCTGATCGCGACCGCCGAGCAGTCGGTAGGTGCCATCGAAACGGCGTCGGGGATCAGCCAGCCGGGGCTGTCGCAGCAGCTCGCGCTGTTGCGCAAGGCCGGGCTGGTGGCGACGCGGCGCGCCGCCAAGCAGGTCTATTACCGCATCGACCCGGCGGGCTTTGCGGCCACGACCGGCCTGCTGCAGTCGTTTGCCGGCGCTGCAGCCCCGGCGGCCAGGGCGCCACGGCGACCGGCGACCTCTGCGGCGATGTTCGCGAAGATCCTGTAGCTTCCGGCGCGGCGCCACCTGCGACGCAAAAACCGGGTGACAAATGGCCCCCGGGGCGCAATTGGCTGTGCTGCACGGCGCTGCGCTGACAGCGGCGGCAGTTTGGGGAAGGATTTGGCATGGGCATGCTTGAAGGCAAAGTCGTCGCGGTCACCGGCGCCGGGCGCGGTGTCGGGCGCGAAATTGCCTTGCTGTGCGCGGCACACGGCGCGGCGGTGGTCGTCAACGACCCCGGCGTCGGCGGCGGCGGTGAAGGCGGCGATGCCGGCCCGGCGCAGGACACCGTCAACGACATCATCGCGGCGGGCGGCAAGGCATGGGCCAACCTCGCCAGCGTCGCCGATCCGGCAGGCGCCACCACGATCATCGAGGACGCCGTCCAGCGCTTCGGGCGCATCGACGCAGTGGTCAACAACGCCGGCATCCTGCGCGACACCATCTGGCACAAGATGAGCCACGAGGATTGGCGCGCGGTCATCGACGTGCATCTCAACGGCTGCTTCAACGTGTCGAAGGCCGCGACCCCCTATTTCCGCGAGCAGCAGTCGGGCAGCTTCATCCACTTCACCTCGACCAGCGGCCTGATCGGCAACATCGGCCAGGCCAATTACTCGGCGGCGAAACTCGGCATCGTCGGGCTGTCGCAGTCGATCGCGCTCGACATGGCACGCGCCGGGGTGCGCTCGAACTGCATCGCGCCGTTCGCGTGGAGCCGGATGACCGCGTCGATTCCGGCAGAAACGCCGGCGCAAAAGGCCCGGCTCGAAAAGTTCAAGGAAATGAGCGCCGACAAGATCGCGCCGCTGGTGGTCTATCTGGCGTCGGATGCATCGCAGGAGGTCACCAACCAGATTTTCTCGGTGCGCAAGAACGAGATCGTGCTGTTCAGCAAGCCGCGGCCGGTGCGGTCGATGACCAAGGTCGAAGGCTGGACGCCCGAATCGATTGCCGCCGAACTGATCCCGGCGTTCGCGCCGAGCTTCGCGCGCGCCGATGAAGTGTCGGCGCATGTTTTCGGCTATGACCCGATTTGAAACCGCACCGCCGTCTTGCACTTTTGCGTTGAAATTTCGGGCGCAACCAGCCGAACTTAACCGCTGCCGCGCCGCACTTTGAGGGACGATTGCCATGGACAACGACGTTTTCGACCAGTTCATCGAACAGCTGCAGCGCTATGTCCGCGAACGGCTGATTCCGGCCGAAAAGGCCATCATCGAAGCCGATGCGATCCCCGACGATATCCTCGCCGAAATGCGCGACATGGGGCTGTTCGGCCTGACCATGCCCGAAGAATATGGCGGCGCCGGCATGAACATCGCGCAGTATGTCCGCACCATCCGCGAACTCAGCTACGCCATGCCATGCTACCGCTCGATCACCTCGATCAACATCGGCATGGTGTGTTCGGCGCTGAAGCGCGGCGGCACCGACGCGCAAAAGGCCGAATGGTTGCCGCGATTGGCGGCGGGCGAAGTCGCCTCGTTCGGCCTGACCGAGCCCGGCTCGGGGTCGGATTCAGCCGCCATGCAGACCAGCGCGGTCAAGTCGGGCAATGGCTGGGTCTTGAACGGCACCAAGCGCTACATCACCAACGCGCCGTTCGCCAATGTCGCGCTGATCATGGCGCGCACCAACAAGGAAGCGCTGCCCAAGAACGCCCATGTGTCGGCGTTCATCGTGCCGATGGACACGCCGGGCATCACCGTCGGCAAGTCCGACAAGAAGATGGGCCAGGCCGGCAGCCACATCGCCGACATCATCATGGAAGACGTCAAGCTGCCCGCCGACGCATTGCTCGGCGTCGAGGGCGGCGGCTTCGTGATGGCGATGCAGAGCCTCGACAACGGCCGGCTTTCGGTCGGCGCGGCCGCCGCCGGCTATGCCCGCCGCGCGCTCGACAGTGCGCTGCGCTATGCCAATGAACGCAAGGCGTTCGGCGAACCGATCGCCAATTTCCAGCTGATCCAGCAGATGCTGGCGGAAAGCGAGATCGAGATTTACGCCGCCGAATGCATGCTCGAAGACGCCTGCCGCCGTGCCGACGCCGGCGAAAACGTGCTGCGCAAGGCGGCCGCCGCCAAGGTGTTCGCCACCGAAATGTGCGGGCGCGTCGTCGACCGCGTCGTGCAGATTTACGGCGGCGCCGGCTATCTCGCCGAATATGACGCCGAGCGCTTCTTCCGCGATGCCCGCATCTACCGCATCTACGAAGGCACGACGCAGATCCTGCAGTTGCAGATTGCCAAGCACATGTTGCGTGAGTGGGCAGCGCAGGCGTGAGGCATGTATAACCTGCTCGACGGGCTGACCGTGATCGAGGCGTCGTCGTTCGTCGCGTCGCCGACGGCGGGGCTGTATTGCGCGCAGTTCGGTGCCGAGGTCATCCGCGTCGACCAGGTCGGCGGCGGCCCCGATTACCGGCGCTGGCCGGTCACCGAGGGCAACGACTCGCTCTATTGGGAGAACCTCAACCGCGCCAAAAAGTCGGTGGCGCTCGACCTGTCGAAGCCCGAAGGCCGCGAGCTGCTGCAGGCGCTGGTGCGCGCCACCGGCCAGTTCATCACCAACTTCCCGGCCGAGGGCTTTCTGTCGCACGCCAAGCTCGCGGAGGGCCGCGCCGACCTGGTGACGGTGCGGGTGATGGGCTGGGCCGACGGCGCACCGGCGCTCGACTATACCGTCAACAATGCGGTGGGCTATCCGATGCTCACCGGGCCGGGGCCGGAACCCGTCAACCATGTGCTGCCGGCATGGGATTTGCTCAGCGGCGCCTATGCGGCGTTCGCGCTGCTCGCCGCCATCCGCCGCCGCGAGAAGACGGGTGAGGGCAGCGAGGTGCGGATTCCGCTATCCGACGTCGCCATCGGCACCGTCGCCAATCTCGGCGGCATCGCCGAAGTGCTGCACAGCGGCGCCAACCGGCCACGGCTGGGCAACGCGGTCTACGGGCTGTTCGGGCGCGATTTCGTGACGAAGGACGGCGTGCGGACGATGATTGTCGTGGTGACGCACCGGCAATGGGCGAACCTGCTCGGCGCGCTCGGCTTGAACGACGCGGTCGCGGCCATCGAGGCGCAGCGCGGCGTCAGCTTCGCCAGCAATGACGGGCTGCGTTTTGACCACCGCGACGCACTCTACCCGCTGTTCGAAGCCGCCATCGGCGCACGCGACCATGCCGCGCTCGCC
>CALDHQ010000392.1 GCA_937894055.1 uncultured Polymorphobacter sp. | reverse complement strand
CTCAAGCGGCATATGCTGGCGCGCGGACTGGGCGTCGCCCTAGGATCCGCGACCGCCCTCGCCGTGACTTTCGTCAGTCCCATTTTCAGTCAGCTTGCCTTGCTGACCATCCCGTTGTGGCAACGCTTGCTGGCCGGAAAGGCTGGCTCGTGATCCGTTGCTCCCATTCGCGCAGTGAAACCGAACGGAGCCGAACGGCTCCGTTTTTTTGCATGCAGGCACTTGCAAGACGCCCGGAAAAGCCCCATAAAGGAAGCATGGCGGGCATTCCCGCGTTGGAGCTGATATGGATAAAAAACCGGCAAACGATACCCTTCTTCCCGTGCTCCCCCTGCGCGATGTCGTGGTGTATCCGAATATGGTGATTCCCCTGTTCGTCGGCCGCGAGCGTTCGATGAAAGCGCTGGAGCTGGCCATGGAAGGAGCGGACAAGCACATCGTGCTGCTGGCCCAGCGTAGTCCCGACATCGATGATCCGCAGTCCGAGGATCTCTACGATATCGGCACCGTGGCAACGGTCATCCAGTTGCTGAAGCTGCCCGATGGCACCGTCAAGGTGCTGGTCGAAGGCACGGTGCGCGGCCGCCTCGAAAGCCTCGACACGCAGGGCGAATTCTTGCGCGCCAAGGTCGCGACGGTTGAAGAACCCGCCGCCGACGCGACGCTGATTACCGGGCTGATGCGCTCGGTCGCCAAGCAGTTCGAAGCCTACGTCAAGCTCAACAAGAAGACCGCGCTCGAAATCGCCGTGCAGATCGGCACGATCGAGGAGGCCGGCCGCTTTGTCGATACGGTCGCAGCCAACCTTAGCCTGAAGATTGCCGACAAGCAGGCGTTGCTCGCCGAAGTCGACGTCGCCAAGCGCCTCGAAATGGTCTTCGGGCTGATGGAAGGCGAAATGGGCGTCCTGCAGGTCGAAAAGAAGATCCGTGGCCGCGTCAAGCGCCAGATGGAAAAGACCCAGCGCGAATATTACCTCAACGAGCAGATGAAGGCGATCCAGCGCGAGCTCGGCGAGGGCGAGGACGGCAAGGACGAAACCGCCGAAATCGAAGAGAAAATCGCGCGCACCAAACTGTCGAAGGAGGCCCGCGAAAAGGTCATCGGCGAGCTCAAGAAGCTCAAGGCGATGTCGCCGATGTCGGCCGAGGCCACCGTCGTGCGCAACTATATCGACACGATCCTGGCGCTGCCCTGGGGCAAGAAGACCAAGATCAAGCGCGATATCGTCGCCGCGCAGAAGATCCTCGATGATGACCACTACGGCCTCGACAAGGTCAAGGACCGCATCATCGAATATCTCGGCGTGCAGGTGCGTTCGCAGAAGCTCAAGGGCCCGATCCTCTGCCTCGTCGGCCCGCCCGGCGTCGGCAAGACCTCGCTCGGCCGCTCGATCGCCAAGGCGACGGGACGCGAGTTCATCCGCCAGTCGCTCGGCGGCATGCGCGACGAAGCCGAAATCCGCGGGCATCGTCGTACCTATATCGGCTCGATGCCCGGCAAGGTGCTGCAGAACCTCAAGAAGGTCGGCAGCTCGAACCCGCTGTTCCTGCTCGATGAAATCGACAAGCTCGGCCAGGACTTCCGCGGCGATCCGTCGTCGGCGCTGCTCGAGGTGCTCGATCCCGAACAGAACAAGGCGTTCAACGACCACTATCTCGAAGTCGACTTCGATTTGTCGGATGTGATGTTCGTGACCACCGCGAACTCGCTCAACATGCCACAGCCGCTGCTCGACCGCATGGAGATCATCCATCTGTCGGGCTACACCGAGGACGAGAAGGTCGAAATCGCCAAGCGCCACCTGCTGACCAAGGTCGTCGAGGCGCACGGGTTGAAGAAGGGCGAGTTCACGCTGACCGATGACGGTTTGCGCGACCTGATCCGCTTCTACACGCGCGAAGCCGGCGTCCGCACGCTCGAACGCGAGCTGGCGAAGCTGGCGCGCAAGTCGCTGCGTCGCATCCTTGAGGGCAAGGACAAGACCGTCACCATCACGCCCGACAATCTGTCGGACTTCGCCGGCGTGCGGAAGTACCGCTACGGCGTCGGTGAAGTCGAAGACCAGGTCGGCGCCGTCACCGGGCTGGCGTGGACCGAAGTCGGCGGCGAGTTGCTGACGATCGAGGCCGTGACCGCACCGGGCAAGGGTCTGATCAAGACCACCGGCAAGCTCGGCGACGTGATGACCGAATCGATTTCGGCGGCGCTGTCGTTCATCAAGGCGCGCAGCGTGCATTACGGCATCAAGCCCAACCTGTTCGAGAAGAAGGACATCCACGTCCATGTTCCCGAAGGGGCGACGCCCAAGGACGGTCCGTCGGCTGGTGTCGGCATGGTCACCGCGATCGTGTCGGCGATGACCGGCATCGCTGTCCGCAAGGATGTCGCGATGACCGGCGAGGTCACCTTGCGTGGCCGCGTGCTGCCGATCGGCGGGCTCAAGGAGAAGCTGCTCGCGGCACTGCGCGGCGGCATCACCACCGTGCTCATTCCGGCCGAGAACGAGAAGGACCTCGCGGACATTCCGGCGAACGTCACCCAGGGCATGCGCATCATTCCCGTCGCGCATGTCGATCAGGTGCTGGCGGAGGCGCTTGTCGCGCCGCTGGTGCCGATTGTCTGGAGCGAAGCCGATGAACTGGCGGCGCGTCCCGATCCGGCGATAGCGGCGGAGCTGCGTCACTAGTCGCCAGCGGATACGTCGAAACTGAATTGCGCCGGGCGCTGTCATGGACAGCCCCGGCGCTTTTCTTTTGTTTCGGTGCTGCTATCATTTTGAACAGGGTCCGGTTTCAATGGCTTTCAAATTCAGGGTGAGATTTCGATGAACAAGCAGGACCTGATCGGCAAGGTTGCGGAAGCAGCCGGCCTGACCCGCGCCGACAGTGCCAAGGCCGTCGAAGCCTTGCTCGACACAATCACTGCGGCGTTGAAGGCCGGTGACGATGTCCGGCTGGTCGGATTCGGCAGTTTCGAAGTCACCCAGCGCAAGGCCTCGACGGGCCGCAATCCCCGCACCGGCGCGCCAATGGCGATCAAGGCGAGCGGCGTCCCCAAGTTCCGGCCCGGCAAGGCGCTCAAGGACAGCGTCAACTGACGTTCGGACAATTGGCGCACGGGACTGGACATGCAAACGCGGCTGGCCTAAGTCACCGCTTCCCGTTTCGACCAGCGGTCAACAGGGGCGCGTAGCTCAGCGGTAGAGCACTGCCTTCACACGGCAGGGGTCACAGGTTCAAACCCTGTCGCGCCCACCATTTTCAAACCAATTGCTTCGTGTGCCGGGCTCGTCAGGGGTGCGGCTGGTCGCCGCGTGCCGGCGATGCAACTCTAGCCATGACCTGCGGGATTTGTTCCTTGAACGCGTCGCCGATCAGGCCGACCGAAATGCCGATCACGAATATGTTGAACACGAATGCCATCATGCCGTGGAACATCGCAATCCGGCGAATCCGGCGGCTGGTGATCATCACATCCGAAACCGAAAAGATCATCGCCATCGTGAAGGTGAAGTAAGCGAAGTCCCAGGCGTTGGGCTCGAATACGGTATCGGGATCATCGTCATTGTCGGGAAACTTCAGTCCGCCGCCGTCGCCTTGCGCGGTACGGGAATAGTAGATCTGCGCATAATGCAGCAGAAACAATGTGTTGGCGAATATCCATGCGAGCACCAGCGTGCTGGCGCTCAGCAGGACGGTAACCGAATGACCACCATCCAATTCGCTGAACAGGGCCGTCATGACGATGGCCAGCACGATGCCACCGATCAGAAGTAACGCATGATGGTCGCTGTTCAGCTCGTTGGCACGGCGCCGCAGGTCGTCGACGCTCGATGTGGTGAATATCCGCAGGATCGTCGCCAGAAAGATCATCGCTGCGATGTCGAAACCGATGAGCAAGGGACGTCCGAGCGCCGGGGAATCGCTCAGCGTGCGCGCGGTCAGCACTGCGACGACAAACCCGACCAGAAACAGGTTGAAGTGGATATGGCGGCGGATCCAGCTCATCCGCGCGCATCCCTGGTGCTGCCCGCCAGGATCGCCCAGCCGACAAGCGCCGAGATGAAGGAGCCGGCGAGAATGCCGATCTTGGCGATTTCGTTCTCCGCCGACCCTTCGCCGAACGCCAGCGCCGCGATGAACAGGCTCATCGTGAAGCCGATG
>CALDHQ010000391.1 GCA_937894055.1 uncultured Polymorphobacter sp. | reverse complement strand
CCTTCTCGGCACCCGCATCGTCCGCCGAATGGCCGGTCAAACCCGGCGACTTCGCCGTGCGCGATTTCAGCTTTGGCAGCGGTGAGAAATTGCCCGAACTGCGCCAGCACTACATCACGCTCGGCACCCCGCACCGTGGGCCCGACGGCAGCATCGACAACGCCGTGATGGTGCTCCACGGCACCGGCGGCACGGGCGCGCAATTCCTGCGGCCGCAGTTCGCAGACGAACTCTACGGCCCCGGACAGCCGCTTGATATCACGAAATATTTTATCATCCTGCCCGACGCCATTGGCCATGGCGGCTCGTCCAAACCCAGCGACGGGCTGCGGATGAATTTCCCCAAATACGACTATGCCGACATGGTCGCCGCACAGCACCGGCTGCTCACCGAACACTTCGGCATCAAGCGGCTGCGGCTGCTGATGGGCACGTCGATGGGCTGCATGATGGATTTCGTCTGGGGCACGACCTACCCCGGCTTCGCCAAGGCGATCATGCCGACCGCCTGCCTGCCCGTTGAAATCGCCGGCCGCAACCGCATGTGGCGCTGGATGAGCATCGAGGCGATCAAGGCCGACCCCGTCTGGGCGAAGGGCACCTACACCACGCAACCCGTCGCCGGCCTGCGCACCGCCTCGTCGCTGTCGATCATCGCCGGGTCACAACCCGTCCGCCAGCAAGCCGACTATCCGACCCGCGCCGCCGCCGAAAAGGCGCTCGAAGGCCAGGTTGAAGCCAGCATCGCCGCATCCGACGCCAACGATGTGATCTACCGCCTCGAAGCCTCGCGCAATTACAACCCGGCGCCGCTGCTCGGTCGCATCACCGTGCCCGTCACCTGGATCAACAGCGCCGACGACTTCATCAACCCGCCGGGGCTGGGCATAGCGGAGCGCGAGGCCGCCAAGATGCCAAACGCCAAGTTCATCCTGATCCCCGAAACCGCCGAAGGCCGCGGCCACAGCACGCACACCTGGGCGAAGTTCTGGAAGGCCGATCTGGTCGAGTTGCTTAAGCGGTCAGAATAAGGGCCTCCGGCGGGCAGGCCTGAGGCCTGCACCCATTTGAAGTCAAACCATCGTCATTCCCGCGCAGGCGGGAATCCATCTTGTCGCCGGTGCAGTTCATGGATTCCCGCCTGCGCGGGAATGACGACCGTGAATCAATCGGGTGCAGGCCTCAGGCCTGCCCGCCGGAGGCCCTTAAAACGGCTTCACCACCATCGGCCCGCTCGGCGCCAACGCCTGCGGCACCAGCCCCTGCGGCGCGCCGGTCAAGTGACCGGCAATCTCGCCGTAGCGCGCCGAGCCCGGTTTGATTGTCACCAGTGCATGGCCGATGGCGCCGTCACCGGCGTCGGCACGCAGGTTGAGTTCGATACTGCCATCGGCGCGAACTTGCGCAGTGCCGACCGGCGTGGCGCGGCGCGATTTGATACGGCGGCGTGGCGGGGCTTCCTCGATGATTTCAGGCGCCAGTCGCAGCTGGCCGGGGTCGAGCAGCGCCCAGAACTTGGCCAGTTGCGGCCAGGCGGCGGGCAGGGTGGCGTCGCGTCCGAAGGCGCGGGCGGCGCTTTCGGCATAGGTTTCCTGCAATCCGGCGTCGCCGGCTTGCTGTTCATAGCTGCCGAGTTTGGCGAAATCGGCGGTGCGTGCGGCGACGAACTTGTTGGCGCCGAGCAAGCGATGATTCTTCAGGAAATCATGACCATGCATGGCTTCGTGGAGAAGCAAGTTGAACGAGCCATGGCCTTCACCGCGCACCGGGAGCCGCCGCCCGCCCGGCATGGGCAGCGTCGCGACCACGACCTGCTTGCGGTTTGGCAGGTAGACGCCGGGTACGATGTCCCAGGTCATGCCCGCCGGCCAGCCGCGCGGCTGCACGCCCTTCAAGTCCTTGGCGTGATCGGTGATCGATCCGCGACAGACGATGATGCGGGCGCCCTTCATGCGCAGGAAGCTCAAAACTTGCGGCGGCAGTTGCGCGGCTGTGGGACGTACCGCCGCGAGGTCACTGGCATCGGCGGAACCGCCGAGCCCGAGCAACCTGTCGAGGTCAGACACCGGCATGGCCTAGCTGGCGCACTTGCCGGCGCCGGGACCCTTGACGAAGCGCCCGGCCGCCTTGCCGGTCGGCTTGCCGTCCTGGAGCACCTGAACGCCGTTGACGAAGACCTGATCGACGCCGGTCGAAAGCTGCTGCGGCTTTTCATAGGTCGCATGGTCGATGATCTTCGCAGGGTCGAAGACGACGACATCGGCATAGTTGCCCGCCTTCAGCAGCCCGCGGTCGGTGATGCCGAGGTTGGTCGCGGGAAAGCTGGTCAGCCGGCGGATCGCATCGGGCAAAGTCGCCTTGTTCTCCTCGCGGACGTACTTTCCGAGCAGTCTCGACACATTGCCGTAAGCCCTTGGATGCGTGCTTGAAAGCAGGAACGCGCCTTCGGGGGCTTGCGCCTCGGCATCCGACCCGAAGGCCATCCACGGCAGCCCGGTCTGGCGCGCCACATTGGCCTCGTCCATCAGGAAATAGACGGTGCCGACGCGCGTGCCGTCTTCGATGACGA
The DNA here is from genome assembly GCA_937894055.1 of uncultured Polymorphobacter sp. GTDB lineage: Bacteria > Pseudomonadota > Alphaproteobacteria > Sphingomonadales > Sphingomonadaceae > Polymorphobacter_A. Next base: position 3,019 of record CALDHQ010000391.1, on the reverse strand, counting down.
GGTCGATTGCGGTGTCTTCGGGCGACGTGCCGCGCAGCTTGGCGACCTGCGCCAGCGACATGCCGGTGTATTTCTTCAGCGCCGGGTTCTTGAAGCCGATCAGCAGCACCTTGTCGGGGGAGCCTGCGGCGAGCAGCAGATTTTCCTGTCCGGGAAACGGCTGGCGCATTTCGGCAACGACCTTGGCGCGCGTCGCGGGGTCCTTGAGCCGCGCGATCCACGCTTGGGTGCCGCCAGCCTGCACCCACAGCGGCATCGACGCATCGAGCCCGGTGGCGCCCGCGGTATAGGTGTACATGTTCGCGGTGATGCGCTGGCCGGCGGCGCGTGCGGCCTCGACCTGCGCGATGACCGCATCGAGTTTGCCCCAGTTTTCCTTGCCTGCTTGCTTGAGGTGGTAAATTTCCGCCGGCCCGCCCGAAGCTTTCGAGATTTCAATGAGTTCGGCGATGGCGGTGTCGATATGGTCGCTCTCGTTGCGGATGTGGCTGATGTACATGCCGCCGCAATCGGCGCTGGCCTTGGCGAGCGCGATGAGCTCCGGGGTTTCGGCGAAGAACGCCGGCGCATAGATCAGCGAGCTGCCGACCCCCATCGCACCCTCGTTCATCGCCTGGCGCACCAGTTTCTGCATCGCCGCGAGCTGCGCGGGGGTAGGATCGACGTCGCCTTCGCCGATTTCATGGACGCGCACGGTGGTGGCCCCGACAAAGCTCGCGACATTGGGGGCAATACCCTTTTTCTCGAGGAATGTCAGATACTCGCCGAGCGTTGTCCAGGTGACAGGATAGGTGATGTCGGCCTGGTCCTTGGCCATCTGCACCTTCATCGCCGGGTTGAGCGGCCCCATCGAATTGCCTTCGCCCATCACCTCGAGCGTCACGCCCTGCGTGATATCGCTCAGTCCGCGGCCGTCGGCGATCAGCGACTCGGTCGCCCAGCTCAGCATGTTGACGAAGCCCGGCGATACCGCCTTGCCGGTCGCATCGATGACCTTGGCGGCGGCTGGTGGCGCGGTGCCCGCCTTGCCCAGCGCGACGATGCGGTCGCCTTTGACGGCGACCCAGCCAGGGTAGGGCGCGCCGCCCGAACCGTCGTAAATGGTGCCGCCCGAAATCAGCGTATCGACGTCTGCCGCGAGTGCGGAGCTCGCCAGCAACGCCGCGAACATCGCCGAGGACAACCGATACCGCATCACCGCGACTCCCCTGTTCACCCGCAAGTGCGACATGCTAGGCCATCGCGCAGGAGAATCAATCATGCCGGCGCGTCGTTTCCTGTGGATCATCACGATATTGGTCGTGCTCGTCATCATCGCGGCGACGATCTACCGGCTGTTCGGCTTCCAGCTGATTTCGGCGGCACTGGTCCCGGGCAAAGGCTTCGATGTCGCGTCCACGCCGCCGGCGCCTGACTATGCCAAGGTTTCCAGCTGGCAGGCCCGCCCCGATATCAAGGACAATGTCGCGCTGTGGGCGCCCGTCGGCTACAGCGCCGCGCCCAAGCCCGGCGTCGCGGCGTTCTTCGTCACCCCCACCGGCTTTATCGACCGCAGCGGCTGGAACGCGCCGCTCGATGACAAGACGACCAACGAACGCCTCGACATGATGCTCAAGGGGCAGGCCACCGCGTTCAACGGTGTCGCCGCGATCTATGTGCCGCGCTACCGCCAGGCGACTTTCGGCGCCTTCCTGACCGACAAGCCCGACGCGCAGAAGGCGCTCAATGTCGCCTATTCGGACGTGGTGCGGGCCTTCGAGGCGTTCGTCGCGAGCATCCCCGCCGACCAGCCGATCATCCTCGCCGGCCACAGCCAGGGTTCGCTGCACCTGTCGCGGCTGCTCAAGGAACACATCGCCGGCACGCCGATCGCCCGCCGCATCGTCGCGGCCTATGTCGTCGGCTGGCCGATTTCGGTCGAGGCCGATTTGCCGGCAATGGCGCTGCCGGCGTGTGCGGCGGATGACCAGACCGGCTGCGTGCTGAGCTGGCAGAGTTTCGCAACACCCGCAGAAACCGCCGATTTGCGTGCGGTCTTCGATGCCGGCACCGGCCTGACCGGCAAGCCGCGCGCTGGCACGACTTTGCTGTGCACCAACCCGCTGCTCGGCCGCGCCACCAACGAAACCGCTGCACCGGCGCGCAATCTCGGCGCGCTCGAAATCGCCGTCGCCAAGGCCGGCAAGCCACTGCCCGCGCACACCATCGGCGCGGTCTGCGGCAAGGACGGCTACCTCAACATCGGCGAGCCGCCCGCCGGCTTCGGCACCTATGTGCTGCCCGGCAACAACTATCACGTCTATGATTACAACCTGTTCTGGGCGAACATCCGCGCCGATGCCGAGGCGCGCGTCAACGCCTTCCAGGCGGCAGCGCTCGCCCCCGCAGGCGTCGATACGCAGTGATCCACGACAGCACTGCAGCTTTTCGCGATGCGCTGGCACAACGCGGCCGCCTCGCGGGCCTCGATGTCGGCACGCGCACCATCGGGCTCGCCACCTGCGACGCCGGCTGGAGCTTCGCGACCCCGCTCGAAACCATCGCGCGCACCAAATTCACCCCCGACCTCGCCAAGCTGCGCGCCGTCATCGCCCGCGAACGCATCGTCGGGCTCGTCGTCGGGCTGCCGCTCAACATGGACGGCAGCGACAGCAAGCGCACGCAATCGGTCCGTGAATTCGCGCGCAGCATCGACCAGCATCTCGCCATGCCGTTGCTGTGGTGGGACGAACGCTGGTCAACCGTGGCGGTCGAACGCGCGATGATCGACGCCGACCTCAGCCGCGCCAAACGCCACGAACTCGTCGACAAGCTGGCGGCGGCGCATATTTTGCAGGGCGCGATTGATGCGTTGATGACGGCGACGCTTTAGAATTAAGGGCCTCCGGCGGGCAGACCTGAGGCCTGCACCCGATTTAAGAGCGCCAAACAAATGGGTGCAGGCCACAGGCCTGCCCGCCGGAGGCCCTTCAAACACTTGAAGCTGGCAGATTTATGCTATGCTATGCTCGACGTAAGG
>CALDHQ010000390.1 GCA_937894055.1 uncultured Polymorphobacter sp. | reverse complement strand
CAATAGTTGGGAAGCCAGGACGCGCCGTGAGGAGACGAAGGCCGAAATACTCGTGCATGAAATCGTTCGCTACGCCCCACGACTCGCGACAAAACTAGCTGCGGCAGGTCGCAAGCGTTTGGCTTTACAGTCACACTAATCTTCCCCTTTCCAATCGTAATGGCCTTTCCTCTGCGCAGTCCTTCCGCCACCACTTGTGGCATCGTTTTCTTCGCTCGTTTCATTGACAAAATTCGCCTGGATGCAGAATCCGGATTGCCCCCTGGGTATCATGTTGGCTTTGTCGAAGGCAGCCGAACCTTTGATGACCGATTCATGCGCTTGTGGGAGTTCTATCTGGCTTATTGCGAAGCCGCGTTCGACGAGGCCTGCGCGGCATTCGACGGCGCCAGCACGGCGGCATGACAGATTTCACTTGACACCACGAACCATATCGGTTACATACCCGCCCATGGCCGTGGGCACTGGATGTTTTGCCCGCCAAGCCTGTCCGGTCGCCTGATCGCCACTTGCAGGCCCGGACGCGACGGCATCACCACCGGAGATTGGATACCGGTGCTCTGTTGGTTGGGACTCCGCTCCAGGTGTGTTCCCGAGGAGGGCTAAACACGAATCAGCGCTGATTTGCACCTACGTCCAGTCTGGCACGGTGCACCACGCGGCCCAGGGAAGCCGCACCACCAGCCCTCCGCCCCCCGGCTACCCCAGCAACCGTTGCAACGCCTAACTCTTCCCGGTGTTCCCCGGCTACCCAGAGCGAAAGGAACACCGGGAAGAACCCTCCCAGCCGTGGCGGCCGGGGGCAGAAAGTGGACCTAGTCGGACCCGGCGCGAACAGGCGCGCAACCGGGCGCTTCGCCATGTCCGCGTACCTTGCGGGAGAGAGCCTGCCCCGGCGCAGGCCGGGGGGTCACCCCTGCCCGCCGGAGGCTCTTGCAACTGGCGCATTCGCCATGGTTTGCTATGCCCTAGCCGACAGGAGACGATCATGTTCGACAGTGCCGCAATTCAATCGAGCCTCGAGGCCGTGCTGGCGCGCGTGCCCGACCCGGTGCCGCTGGTTTACGCGCGGCTCTATGCCGACCACCCCGACACGGTCGCGCTGTTCTTCCTCGACCGCGACGGCCGGCGCCGCGAGCACATGCTGTCGGTGACATTCGAAACGCTGCTCGACTTCATCGGCGACAAGCATTTTTCGGTGGGCATGCTGCACAGTGAACGCATCAACCATGCCGAACTCGGCGTCCCGCCCGAAGTCTATACGCGGTTCTTCTGGGTGGTGCGTGATGCCTTCCGCGACCAGTTGGGGGCGGAGTGGACGCCGGCTTATGAAGTAGCTTGGAATGGATTACTTAAGGAATTAGAGGTGGTTGTCCACGCCTGAGGCAATTTTCGCGCCGCCGCCGAAGTTTACAATCTGTACGAAGATTCGGCGTGTCGCGAAGTTTACACTCTGACGCGAAATGACGTGCGACGCGGGTGCGTTCGACCTTTCAACGAACACGAGCACTCATAACCTATTTGGCGCGTTTTGTCAAAGTTGTACCGCCACTGATCTGGCCAGATTTCAAACCCATTTGCCTCAACCCGAGTCATTCCCGCGAAGGCGGGAATCCATCTTGGCGCCGCGAAAAGATGGATTCCCGCCTTCGCGGGAATGACTTGAGTGTTATTGCGACAGCGTCCCGGCGCGCAGCACGCGGATGACATTGCCGCCCATCACTGCCGCGATTTCGGCATCGCTGAACCCGGCATCGAGCAGTGCCTGTGTCACCGCGCCCAGTTCGGCGGTATCGAAGCCGGTGGTGGTGCCGCCGTCGAAATCCGACCCCAGCCCGACATATTGGACGCCGACGAGGTCGCGGACGTGCTTGATCGCCGCTGCGGTCGCGGCCGGCGTCGCCTTGCACACTGCCGCGTCCCAGTAACCGATGCCGATGACGCCGCCGTTTGCCGCGAGCGCGCGCAGCTGGTCGTCAGTCAGGTTGCGCGTCGTGTTGCACGTCGCCTTGACGCCGCCGTGGCTGACCACCACCGGTCGCGTCGCGATGGCGAGTGTCTCCGCGAACGCCGCCGGGCTGGCGTGCGCGAGGTCGACGATCATGCCGCGCCGCTCCATTTCGGGCACGACCTGGCGGCCGAGCGGCGTCAGCCCGTATTTCTTGAGCCCGTGCATCGAGCCCGCGACATCATTGTCGAAGAAATGCGCCAGCCCCGCCATGCGGAAGCCGGCGTCATGCAGCGTGCCGACGTTGGCCAGTTTGCCTTCCAGATCCTGCAGCCCCTCGATAGACAGCAGCGCACCGGTGACTTGCTTGCCCGCCGCGCGGTCGGCGAGCAGCCGGTCGATGTCGGCGCCCGAGCGCACAATCCGTAAGCGCCCGTCGCTGCCGGCTTCGGCACGGCGCAGCTTTTCGGCGTGCCACAGCGAGCGTTCGAGCAGCGAGTTCCAGGTCTTGACCGGCTGCAACTGCGCCACCGCCAGCAGCGTGATATTGTCGGTATCGGCGCTGTTCGCCTCGTAATTCTGGCCCTTGGGGGTCTTGGTGACGCTGGAGAACACCTGCAGCGCGACATTGCCGGCTTCGAGCCGCGGCAGATCGACATGGCCGCGCTTGGCTTGGGTCTCGACATCGCGCTTCCACAACAGCGTGTCCGAATGCAGGTCGGCGATGACCAGCGACTTGTGCAGCGCCGCCGCCTGCGCCGACACCGGCCACGGCGACGTCCGCTCGACCTTGTTCATGCCGCGCTCGATGATGCCGGGCGCGAGCGCGAAAAACGCCAGCGCGGCCACCGCGACAATGCCCAGCAGCCACTTCAAAATCCGCATTTCAGCCTCCCCTTAGGTGCGCCGTTCCAGCGTCACGAAACTATAGCCCGGTGTGTCGCCCGCCGCGTCATGGTCTTCGCGCGTCGTTTCGGCCCATATCGCCGGATCGAACGGCGGCAGGATGGTGTCGCCTGCCGGCGCGGCATGGACTTCGGTCAGATGGACGCGGCGCGCCGAGGGCAGCGCCTCCTCAAACACCGCGACGCCGCCGATGACCATGATCTCGTCGGCGCGCGCGCGCGGGTCGAGCCCGGCAGCGGCAATCGCCTCGGCAAGGTTGGGCACGACGGTGACGCCGGCCGCCGTCCAGTCGGGGTCGCGCGTCAGCACGATGTTGTGGCGCCCGGGCAGCGGCTTGCCGATTGAATCGTAGGTGCGGCGCCCCATGATGATCGGCTTGCCCACCGTCAGCGCCTTGAAGTGCTTGAGGTCGGCGGAGATGTGCCACGGCAGCCCGCCATCGGCACCGATGACGCCGTTCGATGCGCGCGCGACGATCAGGCTGAGGATCATACCGACACCGGCGCCGCGATGTGCGGGTGCGGGTCATAGCCGGTGAGTTCGAAATCTTCGGGGCGGTAGTCGAGGATCGACGCCGGGCGTCGATTGAGTGTTAGCTTCGGAAACGCCCGTGGTGCGCGCGACAGCTGTTCCTCGACCAGATGCGCGTGGTCGAGATAGACGTGGCAATCGGCGCCCATCCACACCAGCTCGCCGGGTTCGAGGTCGCATTGCTGCGCGATCATCCGGATCAGCAATGCCGCTTCGAAAATGTTGAACGGGAAGCCCAGCCCGAGGTCGCACGAGCGCTGGTAGAGCGTGCCGGACAGCCGGCCATTGGCGACGAAATACTGATAGGTCATGTGGCACGGCGGCAGCGCCATCTGGTCAAGCTGCGCGACATTCCAGCCGGTGAAGATGTGGCGGCGTGAGGCTGGATTGGCCTTGATGCCGGCGATCAGCGCGGCAATCTGGTCGACGCCGTCGGGGCTGCCGTCGGGCCAGTGCCGCCACTGGAAACCATAGACCGGGCCGAGATCGCCCCATTTTGCCGCAAAATCCGCATCCTCGATGATGCGGGCTTCGAATGCGTCGCGCGACAGCTTCGGATTGGCGGCATTGTATTTCGCCAGCGGCCAGTCGGTCCAGATGTGGACGCCCTGGGCGACCAGCGGGCGGATATTGGTGTCGCCCGACAGGAACCAGATCAGCTCCTTGACCGCGCTCTTCCAGAAAATCTTCTTGGTGGTCAGCAGCGGCACGCTGCCGTCGGACAGGTCGAAGCGCATGACCTCGCCGAACAGCGCGCGCGTGCCGGTGCCGGTGCGGTCGCTGCGTTCGACGCCGGTCTCCCAGGCCCGCCGCATCAGCGACAGATATTGTGCTTCGGGATGGGGGAGCGCGTCAGCCATTACCCCCTATCAGGGATATACCCGCCGCAAATCAAGCGCCGCATAACGGTCCCAACGCAAAGGGACCCAATCCATGGCTACCGTCGTCACCCACAGCAACCGCCGCAGCCACGCTGCCTGCCTCGCCGGCATGCATGCCGACCGCAAGCGCGTGTTCGTCGATACGCTGCACTGGGACCTGCCGGTGGTCGATGGCCTGTACGAAGTCGATGAATATGACACCGATGACGCGATCTATCTGATCGTCCAGGATGCGGCGCACGGCGACCACCTCGGCTCGGTGCGGATCGTGCCGACGACCGGCCCGCACCTGCTCGGCGACAAGTTCGCCTTCCTGTGTGAAGGGCCGGTGCCGACGGGACTCGATGTCTGGGAAATCACCCGGCTGTGCACCGCGCCGGGGCTGCCGCGCGAAACCGCCGCGCGGGTGCGCGAGCGGCTGGCGCTGGCGCTGGTCGAGTACGCGCTGGTCGCCGGCATCAGCCGCTACACGATGATGACGCACATGGCGCTGCTGGCGGGCGTGCTCGCCACCGGCTGGGATTGCGAGCCGTTGGGGATGCCCGCCGATGTGAACGGCGACATGGTCGGCGCGCTGCTCGTCACGATCAACCCTGCGACGCTCGCCAAGCTGCGCAGCCAATGGAGTTTCAGTCAGCCGGTGCTCCGGCTCGACCTCAACGAATCGAGGCTGGCGGCATAACGGTGTTTTGACCCTGCACCGCTGTCACCAGCTCCGAGGGTGCCTCGGCTACGACGTCTCACGCAAACGGCCCTCCCCGTCTGCTGAACAAGCGTCGTATCGAGGCACCCAGTCCATTTACGCGGACCCGCCGCCGGTCATGACGAGGCCGTAGATGATCGACACCGGCCTTGTCGCTGCCACCGTCCTGCACCTGTTCACGCGTGAATGGCTGGCGATCGCGGCATTCGGCATCGCTGTGTCGAGCCTCGACGATCTGGTCATCGACACGCTGTTCTTCGGGCGCTGGAGCTGGCGCCGCCATTTCATCTACCGCCGCTACGACCGCGCCTGTGCCGAGGATCTGGTGCGCGCCGACCCCGGCTGGATGGCGATCATCGTGCCGGCGTGGGACGAGGCGGCGGTCATCGGCACGATGCTCGCCGACCTGACCGCACGGCTCGATTATCCGCACTACCGGGTGTTTGTCGGCGTCTATCCCAATGACGCGGCGACTTTGGCGGCAGTGACCGGCGTCGGCGACGACCGCATCCAGCCGGTGGTGTGCCGGCTGCCGGGGCCGACGACCAAGGCCGACTGCCTCAACCATCTGTGGCGCGCGCTGCTGGCGGACGAAGTGGCCGCCGGCCGGCGCTTCAAGGGCATTGTGCTGCACGACGCCGAAGACGTCGTCCATGCGCTCGAGCTGTCGGTGTATGACCATCTGCTGGGGTCGCGGCTGGCGATGGTGCAGCTGCCGGTGGTGCCGCTCATTGACCACAGCTCGCGCTGGGTGGCGGGGCATTACCTAGACGAATTCGCCGAGCTTCACACCAAGGACATCGTCGTGCGCGAAACGCTGGGGGCGGCGGTGCCGAGCGCCGGGGTGGCGTGCGCCATCGACCGCGATA
>CALDHQ010000389.1 GCA_937894055.1 uncultured Polymorphobacter sp. | reverse complement strand
GCAGCGGGTTTGGCTGCCCGAGAACAATGCGGCGCACCGGCGAGCGATTGATGAAATCGATATCCGAGCGCGCGAAGACGTAGAGGCGATCATCGCTGCGCAGTGCAACACCAGGGCGGCCTTGCAGCGCCGTCATCAGATTGACCGGCTGGAACGAGCGCGTCGCCGTCACCGGATCGCGGCGGATGAGGATCGCCATCGGCATATAGGTGTCGAAGCGCAGGTCGCGGACTTCGCCGAGCAGGTCGCGCACCGTGGGCGCCGCCGAGAGCGGGCGTGGTCCGGGGTTCTGGACGTTACCATATAGCATCACGCGGCCCGTGGCGCCGCCGGCGCTGCCGCCAACGAGCTGCAGCGCATCGCCGGGAACGACGCGGCTCGACAGGCTGGCCGCGCGCACGAACTCTTCGGCACCATCGGCGGCAATGCGGCTGATGGCGATCGAGTTGCCGCGCGGACGCAATGCCCCGCCGGCGTAGGCCAGCAATTCGCTGACCGACGTGCCGCCGCGCAATTCATAGATGCCTGGCCGCGAAACCGAGCCCGCGACAGCAGCGGTGTCACCGATAACGGGCACGATGATGCGGTCGCCGTCGCGCAAGCGCACCGATGGCGGCGCGCCGATGCCGAGCAGGCCGTACAGATCGACACTGCGCGTGCTGCCGCCCGAAATGATCTTGACGTTGCGCAGGCTGCCCGACCGGCGAATGCCGCCGGCGCGTGCCAGTGCGGCGCTGATGTCAGCGAGTGCAGTGAGCCCGACCTGCCCTGGCCGTTCGACTTCACCGCCGACAAAGACCGTGATCGACCGCACCGAGCCCAATGACACAAACACTTCTGTGCCCAGCATCGTCCGCCGCGTCGCGGCTTCAAGGTCGTTGCGCACAGCACCGAGCGACCGCCCCGCGGCGGGAATCGGCGGCAGTGCGCCGACGATCAGCCGGCCCTCGCGGTCGACACGCACGGTCTTGCTGTCGTTGGTCGCACCCTGGAACTGCACCACAAGTTCATCGCCGAAGCCGACGACGTACGAATCGCCTGCAGAACCGGTCATGATGCCGGCGGCGTCCTGCACCGACTGGAACAGTTCATAGCCGAACTGGCGGAGCGTCGGATCCGCCAGACGTGCCCTGAACTCACGCTCGATGGGTGATGCACGATAGATTTTCGCCAGCGCCACGCGCGATTGCTCACGGCGCAACTGCTGTTCTTCGGTGGTATCGATCCTCGTGCCGAGCGGCAGCGACTCCATGCTGTTGGGAATCGACTCGCGGGCGCGATCAACCTGCGACGCAGAAGAATTGCTGGAGGTGCCGACGCCAAGCTGGCCCTGCACCTGCTGGAGCACCTTGGGATCGATCGTCTGCGCCACTGCCGGCGCTGACAGGCCTATCACGGCCGCGGCAAGGACAGCAGAGGTAACTGCCACAAAATGCCGCTTCATGAATGCATACCTTGCTCAAAACCCCGTGAACGCGGTGTAGGCAGCGTCGACGGTTCCGTCAATCCGGTGCGGGGGCACCAAAGCGCGCGCTTTTCGAGGCGCTTGGCCCGTTCAGCTCAATCGCAAGGCGTCAGCGCGGCAAGGCGATGCGCACGGCGGCATCTGCATGATGCAGCTGCGTGTCGGGCGCTACAGCTTCGGCGACAAACGCGCGGTCAGGGTGCGGCAGCTGGCGGCCGACGGTGCCGGCACCCTGCGTCGAAAGCGACGGCACGAACCACATGCCAAGGGCAAGTGTGATTGCAGCGAGTGTCTTGACCGGAGGACCTGACATTGAACCAACTCTTGTCTTCATGACCTAAGGTGTCGGGACGAGCCGACAGCGTCCAGTACGAGCCCCTGTTTTTGTTTAGCGCCGCAGCCGCTTGTTCGCAAGTGCACAAAATTCATGTTGCCAGCGGCTTGGCTCGAACATTGCCCGATTCATCGCCCGCTTTGCGCCGCCGCTTTGGTCTGGCCGCAACCTAGCTGGCGGGCAATACGCCACGTACAAAGTCACGGTAATCGGCCTGAAGCTGGCGCGTCAGTGCGCCGACTTCGAACGTCCAGGGGCCGATTTCGGCAAGCGGCGTGACTTCGGCGGCGCTGCCGGTCAGGAACGCCTGTTCGAAGCCCGCGAGTTCTTCGGGCCAGATCGCGCGTTCGATGACTTCGACGCCGCGACGGCGCGCCAGATCCATGACGGTGCGGCGGGTGATGCCGTCGAGGAAGCAATCGGGGGTCGGCGTGTGCAGCTTGCCGTCCTGCACGAAGAACACGTTGGCGCCGGTGGCTTCGGCCACCTGCCCGCGCCAGTCGAACATCAACGCGTCGTCATAGCCGGCGTCGGCGGCGGCATGCTTCGACAGCGTGCAGATCATATAGAGGCCAGCCGCCTTCGACCGGACCGGAATCGTGTACGGCGCCGGCCGGCGCCACGGTGCAATCATCAGGCGCAGGCCCTTCGCCAGCGCCTCGTCACCGAAATAGGCACCCCATTCCCACGCCGAAACGGCGAGGTGCGCCTTGGTCTTCTGCGCCGCCACGCCCATCTGCTCCGACCCGCGCCAGGCGATCGGCCGGATGTAGCAATCGGTGAAATTGTTCGCAGCCACGGTCTCGTTGATCGCCGCGTCGATTTCGTCGCGCGTCCACGGCAAGTCGAAGCCCAGAATCTTCGCCGAATCGATCAGCCGCTGGCTGTGCTCGGACAGCTTGAAAACCTTGCCGCCGTAGCAGCGCACACCTTCGAACACCGCGCTGGCATAATGCATGGCATGCGTCAGGACATGGACATTGGCTTCGCGCCACGGGCGCAGCGCGCCGTCCATCCAGATAAAGCCGTCGCGATCGTCGAAAGTGGCTTCGGTCATGCCGCATGCTCCCGCAAGTTCTGAGTGTTTTATTTCAATCCAAGGTTGATAGTCGTAACATTCTGTGCGAAATACGTCAACATGGCTGACGCAAATATCCTCAATGCCGGCAACACGGCGGCTTCGGCGCAGTTCCTGCGCGAGGCCGAAATCCGCCGCGGCATCGAGCTGCTCTACTTCGGCTACACCAACATGGTGCGCGGCGCCGACGGGCTGCTCGACCGCCATGGACTCGGCCGCGCCCATCACCGTGCGCTGTATTTCATTGCGCGGCGTCCGGCCATGCCTGTCGGCGATTTGCTGGCGCTGCTCAACATCACCAAGCAGTCACTGAGCCGCGTGCTCGCCGATTTGCAGACCCGCGGGTTGGTGATTCAAGCCGTCGGCCAGCGCGACCGGCGCCAACGCCTGCTCGAACTGACGCCCGAGGGTGCGGCGCTCGAAGCCGCGCTGTTCGAGGAACTGCGCACCGGCATGGCGGGCGCCTATGCCCAGGCCGGGCAGAATGCGGTGACGGGGTTCTGGGCGGTGCTGACCGGGCTTATTCCGGCAGCTGACCGGCCGATGATCCAGGAATTGCAGGCAGGCCTTTAGGGAACGAAGGGCGGAAGTTCGCCAGGCTTTCGGCGCGCGCCAGTGCGGTATCGAGCGCCTTCATCGTCGCGCTGAGGTCAGGACTGTCATCCGACAACCAGACGTGCCCGACCTGCACGAACAGCGCCGACAGCGCCGCAATGCGCAGCGGCCCGAGCAGCCCCCCGGCATCAACGCCAGCAGCCTCGCCCAAGCGGCGCACCATCGGCGGCAGCAGCGTCACCACGAACAGCACCAGCGCCGGGTCGCTGCGCGCGGCTTCATGTAACTGGCGCGCCAGATCGCGCTGGTCCTGCATCGCGTCGAAGCGGCCCATCAGCAAGGCGAACAACCGGTTGCGGACGCTTTCGTCGGGGTCGCTTGCCGCCTCGGCCAGCGCGTGCCTTTCAATGCGCTTATCAAGAGCACGCAAGGCTTCCCAGCGGTCGGCAGCGACCTCTGCAACAGCATCGACGCCACGCGCCGCAGCGCGCGCCACCGCATCGATGCGCGCCTGCGGCCAGCCGTCACGGGTGATGACATGCACCCAGGCGTCGAGAATTGCGTCGGTTTCTGCCACGGCCCTACCCCAGTTCGCGCGAGCGGGCGGTGGCCGCCGCAACGGTGTCGGTCATCAGCGGCCGCAGCCGGTCGACCAGCACCGAAAGCCCTGCTGCGGTCGTGCCGCCGGGGCTGGTCACGGCAACCCGCAACGCTGCCGGATCGGCATCGGGTTCGGCGGCGAGTGCCGCCGCGCCGGTCACGGTTGCGCGCGCCAGCGTCGCCGCAAGTGCCGGCGACAGGCCGTGTGCGATGCCCGCTTCGGTCAGCGCCTCGATGAAGGCGAACACATACGCCGGCCCTGAACCCGACAGCCCGGTGACGGCGTTGAACTGGTCTTCATGGTCGAGCCAGACGGTCGTGCCGGCTGCCGCCAGCAACGCTTCGGCGCGCGCGCATTGGCTGGCATCGGCGCCATGGCCGAACAGGGCGGTCACCCCCTGCCCCAGCCGCGCCGGCGTATTGGGCATGGTGCGGACGATCGGCAGGTCGCCCAGCCGTTCAACGATGCCGGCACAGGTCACGCCGGCCATCACTGAAATCACCAGCGTATCGGGGCGCAGCCGCTCGGCAAGACCGGCGCTCGCGGCAGCAAACAACTGTGGCTTGACGGCGAGCACCAGCACATCGGGACCGGCGCCAGCTGGCGGCGCGGCGTCGGCAGCAACGCCTGCGGGCAGCGCACGCGGGTTCGGGTCAATGACGTTGATGTCGGCCAGCCCGGCGGCATGCCAGCGGTGCAGCAACGCGCCGCCCATGTTGCCGGCGCCGAGCAGCCACAGTCTTTCGGGCTTGGCCACTGTTGCTCAGGCTTCGCCGACGGTGTCGAGCAGCGCTGCCTCGATCGCTTCGGCGGGGGACTTTCCGGCCCACAGCACGAACTGGAACACCGGATAATAGCGTTCGCATTCGTCGACCGCGGCTTCGACCAGCATTTCGGCCTGGCCGAGCGTCAGGTCGATATCCTCATGCTCGTCATCGCTGTCGAGCAGCGTCGCGTGGCGGAACAGCAGGGTGCCGTCGGCCGCCCACATTTCGAAATGGCCGATCCACAGTTGCTCGTTGATCAACCCCAGCGTCTCGTACATCACCGCGCGCTTGGTGTCGGGGACGCGGATGTCGGGCATGGCGATGAACTGCAGCACGCGCTCATCCTCGCGCCACAATGCGCGCAGCTGGAAATTGGCCCAGCTGCCAGCGACGCTCGCGGTAATTTCCTCGTCACCGGTGCGTTCGAACGCCCAGCCATGCAGGTTGAAATAATGTTCGAGCATGTCGATCGGCGCCGCCGGCGCTGCGTCATACTCGATGGCAATCTCGGTCATGCCTTGGCGGTCTTTCGCTTCGGCGCAGCAGCAGGCGCGGCCGAGGCCTTCATCGCCGCGATCTCGGCCTTGAGCAGCTCGACTTCGGCGCGGGCGTTGGCGGCCATCGCCTTGACGGCTTCGAACTCGTCACGGCTGATCATGTCGGCCGAGCCGGCCATTTCGCGGACGCGGTTCTTCGCCATGGTTTCGACTTCGCGGCCGAGCCCGGCAAAGGTGCCCAGCGCCGAGGTCGCGACCTTCGACAGGTCTTCGAAAATCTTGTTCTGCGATTGCATTATCGGTCTCCACACATTGTCATGTCAGCCCCCGAACAGCGCCGACACCGGCGCGGCGGCAGCGGGGTTGAGCTGCCAGATCCTGAAATTGAGCGACGCGGCCACGCCCAGCCACATCAGATACGGCACCATCAGCCACGCCGCGGTGCGGCTGATCCGGCCGAACGCGAATGTCGCGGCGAGTGCCACCACGAAGATCGCGCCGATCAGCCCGAGCGCCGGCAGCATCTGATGGTATTTGAAGAATAGCGGCGACCAGGCGAGGTTGAAGGCGAACTGCAGCGCAAACAGCGCCAGCGCCAGCCAGCGCCCCGGCGCCGACTTGTGCGCCCACACCAGCGCCACGGCGACCGCCGTCATCGCATAGAGGATGCTCCAGACGATGCCGAACACCGGCCCCGGCGGCTGGTACAGCGGCAAGGTCAGGCCCTGATACCAGCTGTTGGTGACGGTGCTGCCCGAAACGCGCGCCATCAGCCCGCCGAGGAATTCGAACAGCGGCACCAGAATGATGGCCGCACGGAACGCTGAACCACGATTGATGGGTGTACTCATGGTCACAGGTTTAGCGGGTTTTGCGGGCGCTGTCATCCCGGGCCACAATATCTAGGCGCGGACGGCCCCGATCAGAAACTCGACATTGCCTTCGGGGCCGGTGATCGGGCTGGTGGTGATGCCGGTGACCTGCCAGCCGGGCAGCGCCGCGATCCAGTCGCTGACTTCGGCGCAGACGCGGGCGTGGATGGCGGGGTCGCGCACCACCCCGCCCTTGCCGACTTCGCCTTGGCCGGCTTCGAACTGCGGCTTGATCAGCGCGATCAGTTTGGCGGCCGGCGCGGCAAATTCGAGCGGCCGCGCCAGCACCTTGGCGAGCCCGATGAAGCTCGCGTCGCAGACGATGATGTCGATTGGCAGCGTGATCTGTTCGTCGGTCAGGTAGCGCGCGTTGGTCTGTTCGAGCACGGTGACGCGGGCATCTTCGCGCAGCTTCCACGCCAGCTGGTTGGTGCCGCTGTCCACCGCAAAGACGTGGTTGGCACCGCGCGTCAGCAGCACATCGGTGAAGCCGCCGGTCGACGAGCCGACGTCGATGGCAGTGGCACCGGTGACGTCCCAGCCGAAATGGTCGAGGCCGTGCGCCAGCTTGACGCCGCCGCGCGATACCCAGGGGTGGTCGCGGCCCTTGACGGTCAGCGCGGTGTCATCGGGCAGCACTTGGCCGGCCTTGTCGACGCGGCGGTCGCCGGCATAGACCAGCCCGGCGAGGATCAGCGCCTGCGCCCGCGTCCGCGACTCGGCGAGGCCCTGGGCCACCAGCAGTTGATCGGCGCGCGTCTTGGTCATGGCGATCCGTTATGGTGTCCGGCGCCGCTTGGCAAATGGCGGGGCGAGTCAAAAAACGTACAGGTTTGCGCGTTTCGCGGGGATCTTGGACCGAAAGTGGCTCGAATTGGCACCGATTCACGCACAAACACGGACAAGCAGTTCTGGCCGGAACACGGTGCAGGTTGTTGATAAATATACACTATTTCGACCGGTCGTAGGATCAAATCTGTACTGTCTTTACGGGTGCAGGCGGGTTTTCGGGCAAATTCGGCCGCTGGTTTTGCGATGTCGCGCGCGATTTTCTCCTGCGTTGCCAATGACCAGCGCGCGATTGTTGATATAACCCAAATGGTTCAAAAAGTCAACGCCGCACGCGAAAAATGGTCTGGATCAGCACCATTCAACGTGCCGAGTTTACACGCCGCGACCGGGCACCAGCTACGCGCCAAGGCACTGGCTAGGTCGTCGGATAGGTCAGGAAGCCATAGGTCGAAAACACCGCGCCCAGTATCCACAAGGCCGGGCCGGCGATCGCGGCGCGGCGCTCGATATGCCCCGGCAGCGCGACCAGCACGACAAAGCCGATATCGACGACGGAGATCATCACGAGGTTGATCCAATAGCCCGCCGCGCTGTTGTGCCAGTTCAGCGTTGCGGCGACGAAGATCGCGGCAAGCGCGAAAATGCCGAGATGCCAGGCGTTTTGCTGCAGCCGGCTTTTGATGACGCCGTCGTGCACGCCCGCCGACAGTCGCCAGCCCTGAACGGCAGCGGCGATGTGCAGCACACCCCATAGAATGTAGCATGCGGCACCGATCTGATAGGCCATTTCCCGATCCTTCCCTGCTTCGTTGCTGTCAATCCATCGCGATTCTAGTCACCGCAGCGCCGGCATAGCTGCCGGTGTCGGCGGAGGAGATTTGCGCGATATAACCGTCCGGACGCAGCAGAATGCGCACGCCGTCACGGTATTCGAGCTGCGCTGCCTGCGGCGCGCGCAGCCGGTCGTACAGGCGCCGGCCATCGGCGAGCCGCGCATCGGGCATGTGGTCACCGGCGGCCAGATCGCCTGCCCGCGCCGCTGTCGCGCCGGGTTCGGGGGCGGCGGCCGCGAGCGGGCTGTCGCGATAATTCTGGTCAAGCTGGTTGGTCAGATCGCCGCGCTTGGTGCTGCGCGACTCGTGCAGCGACTTGGTCAGCTGCAAAAGCCGCCGGGCCACCGGCAGGCGCTCCTGCTCATAGCTGTCGAGCACCGCCTGCGGCCCGCCGCGAACCGCCCAGGCCAGTTTCCAGCCGAGGTTCCAGGCGTCCTGCAAGCTGGTGTTGAGCCCCTGCCCGCCGGCGGGTGGGTGGATGTGCGCTGCATCGCCGGCGAGCAGCACGCGGCCGACGCGGTAGCGATCGACCGCCCGCGTGCTGTGGCCGTAGGTCGATTGCCACGCGATGCGGGTCACGCGGTGGCCCGTCACCCGCCGCACCCCGGCTTCCAGACCGTTCGCCAGCACCGACTGCGGCGCCTGCAACTGGAACAGGTCGGTGCCGGGCAACGGGCACAGGTGCAGCCGCTCGCCGCCCTTCATCGGCCAGACATGCCAGTCGGTACGGTCGAGCCCCTCGATCTCCAGATCCGCGACAACGCTGGTCTTGTCATCGAGCGTCTCGCCGTCGAACGCCAGACCCAGCGCCTTGCGCACCAGGCTGCGACCGCCGTCGCACCCGGCCAGATAGGCGGCAGTCACGGTTTCGCCGTTGGTCAGCACCGCCGTCACCGCAGCCTCATCCTGTGCAAAGGACAGCAGGCCGATGCCGAGCTCGACCTGCCCGCCCAGTTCGGTCAGGCGCTCGCGCAGAATGCGCGCGGTTTCGGACTGCGGCACCATCCACAGGTTCGGGTAAGGCCGCGCTTCGGTGGCCGGGTGCCGCGTACCGAGCGAGCCTTTGCGAAGCGACAAGGGGCCCATATGCACGCGCATGTCGGGGTACAGGCAGCCCGCCGCCAGAATCGGTTCGGCGACACCCAGATGATCGAGAATCTCCAGAGTCCGCGGCTGCAGCCCCTTGCCGCGCGACCCGGCGAAGGGTTCGGGCGACTGGTCGATAAGGCGGAATGCGATACCCCGCCGCGCCAGTTCGATGGCCAGCGTCAGACCGGCAGGGCCAGCACCCACAATCAGCACGTCGAGCATCCCGGCCCTTTCCAGTTACGTGTATAATGCACGGTTATCGCATCGCCGCTGACAAGGCAAATGAATTCGTGCATAATGCACGGATGACCCATTGGACCGACCAATTGCACGGCTTGCTGCTGAAGATTTCAGCGGACTTCAACCGGCCCGATGTCGACGCGCAGTTCCTCGACGCGGTCGGCGTGAAGCTCGACCGCGCGCTGTTTCCGTTGCTGTCGCGGATCGGCGTGCTGGGGCCGACCGGCACCGTCGATCTCGCCGATGCCGTGGGCCGCGACCATTCGACGATCAGCCGTCAGGTCGCCAAGCTCGAACAGCTCGGGCTGGTCGAGCGGGTCGCGTCGGCATCGGATCGCCGCGTGCGGCTGCTGCAGCCCACCGCGCAGGGACAAGCCATGGTGACGAAATTTGCGCAAACCCGGCGCCGCCTGATGGAGGCGCATTTCAAGGATTGGGACCCCGGCGAACGCGATGCCTTGATCCGCCTGCTGGAGAAGGCGATCGGCGGCTAGCGGCTGTTCAGGATGCTCAGACCGCGCCCGACGTGGGTACGGCCTTGGCCGGGCGGGACCCGGCAATCGGCGTGGCAGCCTAGAAATTCATGTTGAACGCGAGCGTTGGCCCGCCAAGCGTCAGCCTGTCGACAGGCTCGTCGGCGGGCTGGTTCATCACCAGCGCGCGCCAGCCGAGCGACACGCCGAGCCAGCCGGTCTGGTAGCCGATGCCGCCGGCGAGCTGGTAGGTGAAGTCGGAATCGCCGGTGCCGATGTCGGCATAAAACGGCAGGAACCAGTTACGGCCGAGCTGAATCCGACCCTTGGTGCCGATGATGCCGTTCCAGATCGCCTCGCTGCCCGAAAAACTGGTGGTGGATCGGCCGGTTCCGGCCAGCGGTAGCGACAGATCGAAGCTGCCGTCGAATTCGGTGCCGGCGAGGCGCGCGCCGGCAAAGGCATCGACACGCCCCCAGCTGCCGGTGGCGACGGTATAGCCGCCGACCGCCGACCACATGGTCATTCTGAGGGTGAAGCTGGTGTCGAGCACCAGCCCCGGATCGACCCCGATGACCGTCGATTTGTCGCTGCCGAGGCGCAGGTACATCAGGTCCGAATAGACGAAGACCCGGCCCTTGCGGACTTCGCCGGTCACCGCGATGCCCGATTCGAAGCCCTTGAGATAGGAGCCCGGCTTGATTTCGAAATCCGTCGAGCCGCCACCGGCGGCGTCGCCGCGGAAGGTGCCACCGATGGTCGGCAGCCAGACATAGGGGACAACTTCGAACTGCCAGCCGCTGGTTGCGGAGTCGGCGGCAGCCGCCGGTGCTGCGAGCGTGGCCGCCAGCGCGGCAAAGGCCAGGGGCCGGATCATAACCAAAGCTTTCTATTCCAGCGTGTTCGAGCGGGCTGCCGCAGGTGCTGGCCGCCAGGCATTCAAACCGCCGCGATGCCGTTGGCAATGCCCCAGAACATCAACTGGATGCCGAGCGCAAGCTGCAGGATGCCGAACACCGCGCCGAGCACGCGCAACGGCATCATGCCCGTCCGGCTGAGCACAAACTGTGCCGTGATCATGGCGACAGTGTTGATCGCCATCAGCACAACGCCCATCACCGCGATTTTGTAGGCGCCTTCCGGTTCGGGCATGTACAGGCTGATGAGGATGATCAGGCCAAAGGCATAGGGCGGCACCAGTGTCGGAAACGCCAGGCTATGGGCATCGAGCGGTGCCGTTGATTTCGACGCGGGCTGCAGATCGACCCCGATCAGCGGCGTCAGCCCGATGATGGCGAGCACCAGGCCGGTGGCAGTGCCCAGCGCCTCACGCGAGATGCCCATGTCCGCGATCTTGGCGGTGCCCGCCACGCCGGCAATGGCGATGCCCAGCGCCGCCAGCGCCGCCGCCTTGACCGCGAGCACAGCCCGCGCGCGGGTGTCCATGGTCGCGGTCCGCGCATAGAATACCGGCATCATCTTAACCGGGCCGACCAGCGTGAACAGCAGCCCGCCGAGCACGCGGAGCGGATCGATTGCCGTGGGTTCGATCACTTGGTTGTGCCTTTCGTTGTCGTGCCGTGCCGGGGGTGGCCCTTCGTCTACCCCCGTGCTGCCCGGGCCAATGGCCTAATAGGTCGTCCAGCCACCATCGGTTGCGTAGCTGCCGCCGGTGAAGTTGGAGGCTTCGTCGGAGAGCAGGAACAGCATCATCGACACCTGTTCGGCGACCGTTGCGGGGCGGTGCTTGCTGTCGGCATAAGCCAGTACCGACATCGTTTTGGCGCGCCCCATGTTGGGGGTGAAGCTGTTGTTCATCGCCGCCACCAGCTTGCCGGCGCGTTCGACCATCGGCGTGTCGGTCGCCGCCATGTTGACCGAATTGACGCGGATTCCGTACGGCGCATAGTCGATCGCGGCGTTGCGCGTCAGGCCGGTGACCGCGTGCTTCGACGCGACATAGGCGGGGTTGCCGGCCAGCCCGGTCAGTCCGGCAATCGAGCCGACGTTGACGATGGCGCCGCCGCGACCCTGCGCCAGAAATTGCCGCAGCTCGGCGCGCAGCGCGCGGAACATGCCGATGGTGTTGATGCGGACGACGGTGTCGAAATAGTCGTCGGTGGCTTCGTGGATCGGCGCGAACACTTGCGCGCGCTGCTTGGCGAGGTCGATCGGCGCGCCCGAATAGACGCTGTCCATGACGCCGGCGTTGTTGAGCGCGAGGTCGAGACCGCCGAACTTGTCGACAGCGGCCTTGACCATGCGGTCGCACACCGCGGTCTCGCTGATGTCGCCGGGGATGAACACTGCCTTGCCGCCGCTGGCAACGATATCGGCAATCGTCGCGGCGCCGAGATCGGGAATCCAGTCGACGCCGACGATGTTGGCACCTTCGCGCGCGGCGCGCCGCGCGGCCCCTGCGCCCATCCCGCGCGCGCAGCCGGTGACGAGGATGGTCTTGCCGGCAAAGCGGCCGGGGATGAAATAGTCGGGGCTGGCGGGCGTGATGTCGCGTGCGGCGGGGTTGCGGGTGGTTGCCCCGCCACCCATGGCAATCTGCGCCTCGGCGCTGGCAGCCGCCATCGCGGGCGCTGCGGCAGCGGCCATCGTCATCGTCTTGAGCAGGTCACGGCGGTCCATCGAAGTGTCTCCTAGGCGGTGGGTTTGGGCGGGGTGGTCTGGGTGAAATCGAGCTCGCCGCGCGTGCGCAGCAGCGTGAGGTATTTTTCAAAAACCGTGTCGAGCATGGCGATGGTGACCAAAGTCGATGACGCCAGCCGCGCCGATGCACCCGCCTGGATGGTCAGGCCGCCGGTGTCGGTACGGACGACGAGGTTGTCGGCGATCAGCTCGGCGACCTTGCGCCGCACGCTTTCGCGCGGGATTCCGGTCGTCCGCGCCAGCGCATCGATGTTGGTGGTGCGCCACGGCCAGACGGGAAGCGAACCGGTCCGCGCATCATCGTGCGACAGCGCCGGCATCGCCGGGTCGCGCAACATCTGCTGGCCGATGACCGACAGGATGATGACCTTGTCGAGGTCGTTGCCGAAGACCCGTCGCAAGTCGATCAGCAGCGGCAAAAAGGCTTCGACCCAGATCGATTGCGCGGCGGGAAAATCCGTCGCGTAAAGCTGCTCGATCAGGCCGCGCGGTGCCGGCGGGTTGGACATTTGAACAGCCTCCTTCCCGCCGGTGACGGCACCTCAATAGGTCGAAAAGCCACCGTCGGTTGCGTAGTTTGCGCCGGTCAGGTTCGACGATTCGGGCGACAAAAGGAAGAGCATCACCGCGACCTGTTCGGCCGGCGTCGAATCGCGTCCGGCCGAATCCTCGTACTGAAGCAGGCTTTTGGTCTTGGCGAGGCCGATGCCGGGAGGGGCGCCCGACGCCTTGACCTTGGCGCGCACCAGCTCCATCGCGCGGTCGACCATCGGCGTCGCGGTGTTCGCCATGTGCACCGAATTCACCCGGATGCCATAGGCGGCATAGTCGATCGCGGCGTTCTTGGTCAGGCCGGTGACGGCGTGTTTCGAGGCGACATATGACGGCGTGCCGCCGAAGCCGCGCAGGCCCGCGACCGAGCTGACATTGACGATCGAACCGCCGCTGCCCTGTGTCACCATCTGGCGCAATTCGGCGCGCAGCGACTTGAACACGCCGGTGGCGTTGACGCGCATGACGACGTCCCAATATTCGTCCGACGATTCGTGGATGGGGTTCATCGCCAGCCGCTTCTGGCTGGCGTAATCGACCGGGTCGCCGGGGAACACCGCGTCCATCACGCCGGCATTGTTGATGGCGCCGTCGAGGCGGCCAAAGGCCTCCACCGCGATGCGCACCATTTCATCGGCGACGACGTTTTCGGAGACATCGCCGAACACGAAGCGCGCGTTGCCGCCCGAAGCGACGATGCCGGCGATGACCGCTTCGCCTTCGTCCTTGAGCCAGTCGACGCCCACCACATTGGCGCCTTCGCGGCACAGCCGGATCGCGGCCATCCGCCCCATGCCGCGCGCGCAGCCGGTGACGATGTAGGTGCGGCCGGCGAAGCGGCCGGGGATGAAATAGTCATCGGGCACCGCATTGACGTCGCGGTTGAGCGGCTTGGCCGGATTGGCGGTTGCCGGCGGTGCGGCATAGGCCCCGAGCGGCGCCGGTGCTGAAGCTGTTTTGCGTTCCATCGTCGTCCCTTTCCGGTTCAGAAGGCGTATCGAATGAAGGCCATCGCCGACGCCCAGTCGTCGGCCTGATAATTCAGCGCGCTGCGGATCGCCTGGCCGGGCATCGTGTAGGCGATGTGGCCATGGACATAGATGTTGCGCGACACGAACCATTTGACGGTCATGTTGACTTCGGCGCCATAGTCCTTGCTCGACAGCTGCTGCAGCGCCGGATTGCCGCCGATGTTCGACAGGCTGTCGGCGCGGAATATCCAGACCTGCGGCACCAGCTCGACCGCCTTGACAGGCTTGAGCCGCGCCTGGAAGCGCTGCGCCACCGAGTTCGAATCCTGCACGACCTTGAACATGTTGGCGCCCTGCACCCATTGCTCGCCGTTGCCGCCCGACAGCAGCGGGTCCCAGCGTTCGTAGCGGGCGGTCGACGGGTCATCGCCGGAGAAATAGCCGAGGCGGTAGCTGAAGGTCGGCGACCATGCTGCGGCCGGAAAGCTCCAGCCGATTTCGCCGTAGCCGGCGCGCGCGCGCATCGCGAAGTTGCGGTTGGTCTGCTGCGCGAACTCGGCACCGACGAACGGCCCCGATGTGCCGGGCGCCGCCGCCCAGGTGAAGCGGATGTCCCACAGCTCGAGCCCTTCGCGGGTGCCGGCGAGGCCGGTCGGGCCGTAGTAGGCGAAGGTCGATTGCGGCACCGTCAGCCAGTTGCCACCGATCATCAGGCCGGCCAGGGCCGGGCCGAGGATCCGGGCGGCGTTGAAGCTCGCAGAGTTGAGGCCGACGGCGTTGGTGACGTCGTCCTGCCCGACCATCTCGGAGACGAAGGACTGCCGGGCCGGGCCGTCGAAGGCCGCCCCGATGCCGAAGAGGAGCGCGATGAGGTAGACCTGCCAGGT
>CALDHQ010000388.1 GCA_937894055.1 uncultured Polymorphobacter sp. | reverse complement strand
GCTGACCGCCGGCTTGCTGCGTTGCGATGCCGAAGTCTACCCGTGGATCGGCGCGATGCGGCCGACCGACACGGCGGGGACGCGGCCAATGACGGCGCTTGGCACCGAAGCGTTTCGCAGCACCGCCGCTGCGCCGTTCACCGTGGCCTATGACCCGGCGGGCACGCGGTATGCACCGGCGTTCGTGTGCATTGATCCTGCCGGGTCGGCCACGGCATCAGCCGTCACAGTCGGCGCGAGCTGGGCCGCAGCCAAGTCGGGAACGCGCGCCAGCACGCTCGCCGTGGCGATGCAGGCCGGCTATCTCGCCAATCGCAGCCTGGCGGCGGCGAATGGCCAGCCGCTCAAGGCGCGGTCGCTCGACGGCATGACCTTCGGCTTTGTCGCGGGCACGCACACCGGGCCGGGCAATACCGCGATCACCTCGGGTGTTACTGCAGACGAATGCTGGCCGAATGTGATTGGCGATCCCGACGCCGCCGACCCGCGCGCTGCCTGTATCCTGCAGACCGCTACCGGGTCGATCAGCCCGCGCATTTCACGCTGGCGCATCGCCAATCTGACGTTGCTGGTCGGCGTCAACGGGCTGGTTTTGAGCGCGCCGACCTATTGGTGGTTCGACAATGCAACTATCGAGGGCAAGCCGGGATCGCAAACTGCGACCACAGCCTTTGCTGCGGTTACCCCGGCAGCAGGATTCGCCAGCCTTTACGCGACACGAAGCCGCTTCTGGAAGTACGGCGTCAGCTGGAAATACAATGGCAGCGGCTACCGGCCGGCCTTGATCCGCAGCTGCGAGTCGACGCGGCGCATGGAGGCGCTGGCGATCGTTTCGAACCGCTGGATCGAACATCTCGATACGACCATAACCGCCGCGACGTCCGACACGTGTACATCGGGCTGGAGCCTTGGCGCCGCATTGTCCGACGCCGGCGCGACAGAAGACTTCATCGTCGTCGGCAATGATCTGCGCAGCTCGAACAACAAGACCTGGGTTGCCGCAAAGGCCACCGCTGCTGTCGCCGGCACGACGCTCAACAGCATCCGTCGCAACGTTTTCGCCAACAATCTGTGCGAGCGCAAAACCGCGACGACCGGCACGAATTTCTGGGCCTGCGGCGAAAATGAAACGGTCGAGGTTTCGTACAACATCCTCGAAGGCAACACCTGCGTCGGTGAACGCGATTCGTTCGGCTTCAACGATCCCGATGTCCTGACGATCGCTGAAACCGACACCAAGAACAACATCGCCTATGGCAACCGCATCGCCAACACGGCGCATGATTTCACTGCGCAAAAAGGCGATGATTTCAACGACATCGATTCGATGACGCTGCGCGGTGGCACCCACGGTTATCGGCCGCAAGCCATCGGCTGCTGGTCGATCCTGTACGGCGTCGGGTTCGAAGGCAATTACGACTATTCGCGGCACGTCAGCGGCGGGTTGTTCGCGTTCCAGTATTTCGGCCGCAACTCGGCACAGTTCGGCTCACCCAATCTGGGCGCCGATGCAAAGTTCGTTGCCGATTTCTCGGCCAATGGCAGCGCTGCCGGCCAGGGCAATTACAAGCCGGTCGCGACGTCGCCGCTGCTGGCCCGCGGGCGCAGCGCCAACATCGATCGCGACATTTTCGGTGCGGTGCGCAACGTGCCGTTCGCGGCCGGCGCTGTTGAAGGCGATAATGGCGTGGCGCTGTCGCCAGCGGGCGCACGCAGCCTGTCGCGCGCCGGTGCATCGAGTGTCGGCTGGCACGCCGTTCTCGCTGCTGTATCGGCCAGCAGTTCCAGCGGGTCATTGGCGACTGTTGCCGCATGGTTTGGTGCTCTGGCACCCAACACGGCGACTGCAGCATTGGCGAGCAGCGATGCCGGACTGGCATGGTTGGCGGTACTGGCGCCCGACTTTGTGCTGCAGCCGACGCATGGTGATAGCCCTGCCATCGCCGAACAATGGGCGCTCGCGCCCGACAGCGTGCTGCACGCCATCACTGATACCGGCGTCGTGCCCATTCCCGAATCCGTCGCCACGCTGATCCGCACGCTGCTGGTCAGCGGTGAACTGCGCATCGTCCACGTGCCGGCGTCCTGACCATTCCCATCATCCCCCCAACCAGGAGATCAACATGAGCAAATTCGCCAATAATGATGTGCTCGACGGCAGTTTGTCCGTCGTCGCCACCGCAACGCGTATGGTCGCGATCAGCGGCCAGCCGGCGAGCTATGCCGCTGCCGACGCCGGCAAGCTGGCCGAAGCGACGCTGACCGGCGCCGACTTCACGCTGGCCGCCGGCGACATTTCGGGCCGCAAGGTCACCGTTGCTGCAAAAAGCGGCCTGAGCGTCATCACTGCAGGCACCGCCGACCATATCGCGCTGCTCGATCCGGCGTTGTCGAAGCTGCTTTATGTCACCACCTGTCCGGCGCAGGCGCTGGTCGGCGGCGGCACTGTCAGCATCGCCAGCTGGGCGGTCGAAGTCGGCGCACCGAGCTGAGACGCGTGGTGCCGGTGCGCTGCAACGGCGCACCGGCATCTGTCGCTCCGGGTGCTTTGCCCGGTCCTTTTCATTCCGGGAGAACCACATTGGGGATTTTTCTCAAGGATCCCGCCGCCAGTCTCGATTATTCGGTCGACTGGGCAGCGGGCTATCTCGATGGCCAGACCATCACCACGAGCGGCTGGTCGGTGCAGCCCAGCGAAACCGGCGGCATTTCCTTGGCCGCAACGCTGACGTCACCGACGCGGACCAGCGCCACCTTGGCCGGCGGTATTCCAGGCCACGTCTACCGCATCAGCAATTTCGTTACCCTGTCGGACGCGCGCTCGGACGAGCGGCAGCTGACGGTGCGCGTGGAGCAACGATGATGGCGACACAAATCGCGCCGATGCCCGACGCGCCGGTCAACCTCGACGAGGTCAAGGCGTTCCTGCGCATCGATGACAGCAGCGAGGATGCGCTGCTCGCGGCGCTGGTGCGTAGCGCCAGCGAGCTCGCCGAAGCTTTCACCGGGCAGAAGCTCATCGCGCGCGACTTTGTCGAGCGCATTGCCGCGGTGCCGACCTGGACGCGGTTGTCCGCAACGCCGGTGTTGTCGATCGACGCTGTCGAGACGACGGGCGGCGCGCTGCCGGTGACCGGCTACGAAATCGATATCGATGCCAGCGGCGATGGCTGGGTGCGCATCATCGCCGCTGCCGAACGTCACGTTAGCGTGCAGTGCCGCGCCGGCATGGCCGCCGATTGGAACGGCATTCCCGAG
>CALDHQ010000387.1 GCA_937894055.1 uncultured Polymorphobacter sp. | reverse complement strand
CGGTGCCGATTTCGCGCAGCATGTTGAGCGCGGCTTCGTTGGCGCCGCCGTGTGCGGGGCCCCACAGGCAGGCGATGCCGGCGGCGATGCATGCGAACGGGTTGGCGCCCGACGAACCGGCCAGACGCACCGTCGACGTCGAGGCGTTCTGTTCATGGTCGGCCTGGAGAATCATCAGCTTTTCCATGGCGTCTTCGATGACCGGATTGACGACATAGGGCTCGGCCGGCACGCCGAAGGTCATGCGCAGGAAGTTGCCGGTGAACGACAGCGAGTTGTCGGGGTACACGAACGGCTGGCCGACAGCATATTTGTACGCCATGGCCGCCAGCGTCGGCATCTTGGCGATCAGCCGGTGGCTGGCAACGATGCGCTGGTGCGGATCATGGATGTCGGTCGAGTCGTGATAGAATGCTGCCATCGCACCGACGACGCCGCACATGATCGCCATCGGGTGCGCGTCACGGCGGAAGCCGCGGTAGAACATCGCGAGCTGCTCATGCACCATCGTGTGGCGCGTCAGTGTCGTCGTGAACTGGGCATATTCGGCTTTCGACGGCAGTTCGCCGTTGAGCAGCAGATAGGCGACTTCCATGAAGTTCGACTGTTCGGCGAGCTGGTCGATCGGGTAGCCGCGGTGCAGCAGCGTGCCGACATCGCCATCGATATAGGTGATGCGCGATTCGCACGACGCGGTGCTGGTGAAGCCGGGGTCATAGGTGAAGCGGCCGGTGGCGCCGTACAGCTTGCGGATGTCGATGACATCCGGGCCGACCGTGCCCGACAGCACGGGCATCTGGACTTCGGTGCCGTCGACTTCGACCTTGGCGAAAATGCTCATCACTGCTTCCCCTTCGCGAGCTGGATTGCATCGGCAATCCGGCCCAGACTTTCCTCACGACCCAGTTGCTCAAGAACCTCGAAGATCCCCGGCGAGGTCGTACTGCCCGATACAGCCGCACGCAACGGCTGTGCAAGCTTGCCCAGCCCCAGTTCGCGGGACTCGGCGATGGCTCGTACGGCCGCCTCGGTTGACTGGGTGGTCCAGGAATCAAGCGCGACAAGGTCGCGATGCACCTGCGCCAGCAAGTCGCCCGCTTCGGGTGTTAGCAAACTCGCTGCGCGCTCGTCCATCGGAATTGGGCGGGTGCGAAGATAGAAGATTGCGGAATCTGCCAACTCGTTGATATTTTTGGCACGAATCTTCAGCCCCGACATGCTGCGGAGCAGCAAATCCTGGTCTGCAGCGGTCAGATCGCGGCCGATGGCTGCGGCAATGCGCGGTGTGACCAACGCCACCAGCCGTGCGTCATCGGCCAGCCGCATATAGTGGCCGTTGACGTTTTCGAGCTTCTTGAGATCGAAGCGTGCCGGCGCGCGGCCGACGCCAGCGAGGTCGAACCATTCAATGGCCTGGGCGCGATCGATGAATTCGTCGTCGCCATGCCCCCAGCCGAGGCGCAGCAGGTAGTTGCAGACGGCTTCGGGCAGGAAGCCCTGCACCATCGTCGCCAGTTCCCCCATGCTGATCATGTGGCCACCGGTGTTGTACATCCGGTGCGCCGGCTTCTCCGCCGCTGAAACCCGGGCGACCACCTCCGCAATGTCATCCACGTGGATCGGGCAGCGCATCGCGTCGCGGTAGGGGAAGGTCACGCTGCGGCCGCGCGCCGGCGCGGTGATGCACGATTCCAGCCCCATCGCCTGGCTGATCGACCCATCGCTGTTCACCATCGTGCCCGCCCGCATCGAGGTGGAGACCGACAGCCCTCTGACCCTTGGCCACACGGCCGTGGAGTTCCGGCTTCAGGACCCTGAGGCCTGCCGCACCTTCTGGGCGACCCAGGCCGACGCCGACGGCCTGTTCGACCTGCTGATCGAGGCCCTGGCCTGATGGAAGCGGCGATCACCGTCGTCGGCTCGGTCAATCTCGACTTCGTCGCCACGGCCAGGACCCTGCCCGCGCCGGGCGAGACGGTCACGGGCGCGGCCCTGGCCCGCCATCCCGGCGGCAAGGGCGCCAACCAGGCCCTGGCCGCCGCCCGCCTGAGCGCCCGGGTCTCGTTGATCGCGCGTGTCGGCGCCGATGCCCTCGCCGACGAGGCTCTGGCCCTGCTCAAGGCCGAGGGCGTGAACTTAAGTGGCTGCTTAATCGACGAAAGCGCGCCCACCGGCGTCGCCCTGATCGCCGTCGACGCCAAGGGCAACCACCAGGTCACGAATTTCCGGTGCCAGGGGCCGATCCGCTACTGGTTCTGGGAGGACTCGATGCCGGAGCCCGAGCTCCGGGACGCAATGACTGCCTGAAGATCAACTGAGGAAGGGGACTAACCCATGAAGCGTATCCTGACTGCCCTCGCCGCGCTGGCGCTCGTCGCCACCACGGCCGTTCCGGCGATGGCCGGCATGCTCGACGACATCCGTTCGCGCAATGTCGTGCGCATCGGCGTGTCGCTCGGCGGCGAGCCGATCGGCTTCCGCGACGAGCCGCTGATCGACGACGAGGTCGAGCGCTTCGGCCTGGGTCCTGATCAGTTCAAAGAGGCTGGCGCGTTCAAAGAAGGCCTCAGGACTCGTGCGGCGTCGGCGCTGGATGGAGTCCTTCAGGTCCGGAAGCCCCTTGTAGAGGCCGGCCTGGGCGACCGGCGGCGTCAGGTAGCTGATCAGCGTGGCGGCGGCGCGGCGCTTGGCGATCGTGCCCTCGGACGGGTTGTTCGATGCGTACAGGTAGAGGTTGGGCAGGTCGCCGATCAGGCGGTCCGGCCAGCAGGCGGCGGACAGTCCGTTCTGCTTGCCTGGCATGAACTCCAGTGCGCCATGGGTGCCGAAGTG
>CALDHQ010000386.1 GCA_937894055.1 uncultured Polymorphobacter sp. | reverse complement strand
GCGCTGCGCTCGCAGGCGTCAGTCGCGGGCGGCTGCTTGCTTGCAGTCACCGTCGTGTTGTTGACTAGGACGTCGATGACAACCGAAGCCTTTGAAGCATGGGGCTGGCGCGTACCCTTCCTGCTCAGCCTGATCCTCCTCGCCATTTCGCTGTGGATGCGCGTCAAACTCTCCGAAAGCCCGGTGTTCCAGGCGATGAAGGAAGAGGGCGAACTGTCGGGCAACCCGATCAAGGAAGCCTTCACCTATCCCGGCAACAAGCTGCGCATCTTTGTCGCGCTGTTCGGCATTGCTGCGGGTCTGACGGTCATCT
Organism: uncultured Polymorphobacter sp.; assembly: GCA_937894055.1. Classification (GTDB taxonomy): domain Bacteria; phylum Pseudomonadota; class Alphaproteobacteria; order Sphingomonadales; family Sphingomonadaceae; genus Polymorphobacter_A. The sequence continues at coordinate 2,033 of CALDHQ010000386.1, read as the reverse complement.
GGTACACCGCGCAGTTCCAGACGCTGTACTTCCTGCAGAGTACTGCGCTGGTCGATGAAACCGATGCCAAGCTGCTCGTCGGGGTATCGATGCTGATCGTGGCGCCGCTGTTCGTGGTGTTCGGCCATGTGTCGGACAAATACGGCCGCAAGCCGGTGATGCTGATCGGCTATGCGGTGACCTTGCTGCTGCTGTTCCCGGCGTTCCACTTGTTGGCGAAGGCCGCCAACCCGCAGTTGATGGCGGCAGCGGCCGCGTCGCCGGTGTCGATCAGCGGCAGCGACTGCAGTTTCAATCCGTTCGCATCGAAGCAGTCGTCGGAGTGCGGGCAGGCGCTGCAATATCTGTCGGGGCGCGGCATCGGCCATACGGGTGCTGTCGATGACGGCGGTACGCTGCGCATCACCATCGGCACGACGACGCTGCAGGGTTTCGACAAGGCCGCCATCGATGGTGCGCTCGCAAGCGCGGGCTATCCGACCAAGGAGAATCCGGGGCCGCGCAACAATCTGCTGATTATCGCGGCGATTGCCCTGCTCGGGCTGTTGTCGGCATCAACCTACGGGCCGGTCGCGGCAATCATGGTCGAGCTGTTTCCGGCGCGCATCCGCTACACCTCGATGTCGCTGCCGTATCACATCGGCACCGGCTATTTCGGCGGCTTCCTGCCGCTGATCTCGCTGTATATCGTCGCCAAATCGGGCAACGCCTTCGGTGGGCTGTGGTACACGTGGATTGTCGTGCTGGCGGCGTTTGCCGTCACATTGTTCTGGCTGCCCGAGACCAAAGACCGCGACATTTCCAAGTAAGGAGCCACCGCCATGGCCGGCGCGATGACGGGCATCAAGGTGCTCGATTTCAGCCAGATCGTCTCCGGCCCGATGGCGGCGTGCATGCTCGCCGACCAGGGCGCCGATGTCATCAAGCTCGAGGCACCGACAGGTGACCCGGTGCGCGCGTTCGGCCCGGGCAAGGGCAACATGTCGGCGACCTATATCACCGTCAACCGCGGCAAGCGCGGGCTGGCGCTCGATCTCAAGAAGCCCGAATCGGCGGCGATTGTCGCGGCGCTGATCGGCTGGGCCGATGTGCTCATCGAAAACTTCCGCCCCGGTGCGATGGAGCGGTTGGGCTACGGCCCGGCGCGCTGCGCCGAGATCAATCCGCGGCTGATCTATGCGTCGGTCAGCGGCTTCGGGCCCGACGGGCCGTACCGCAACATCCGTGTCTATGATCCGGCAGTACAGGCGGTGTCGGGGATTGCCGCGACGCAGCTCGATGCCGCCGGACATCCGTCGCTGGTGGCGTCGCTGATGGCCGACAAGCTGACCGCGTTGACGGCAGCGCAGGCCATCACCGCGGCCCTGTTCGCGCGCGAACGCACCGGCGTCGCGCAGCAAGTCGCGGTGTCGATGCTCGATGCGGCGATTGCCTTCAACTGGCCCGAAGCGATGTACAACCACAGCTTCCTCGATGACCCGCCGGCGCCGCTGCCGAACTATAGCGACCTGGCGCGCCTGTGGCCGGCGCGCGACGGGCAGGTTGCCATCGGCGTGCTGCAGGATGCCGAATTCGTTGCCCTGTGCGCGGCGATCGAACGCCCCGACCTTGCCGCCGACCCGCGCTTCACCCGCGCTGCCGATCGCGCCGTGTACCGTGACGACTGGTTGCCGGCGGTCGCCACCGAAATCGCGTCGCGTGATGTCGATACGCTGATGGCGGCGTTCATCGCGACCGGCGCGGTCGGCGGCCGCGTCAACACCCGCGCCAATGTCGGCGATGACCCGCAGGTGCGGCACAACCAGAGCATCGCCGAAATCGACCACGGTGCGCTTGGCCGTGTACGGTCGCCGATTGCACCGGCACGATTTTCGGCGACGCCGTCGCACGCGCCGCGCCCGGCGCCCGGTCTGGGCGAGCACAGCCGCGCGATCTTGCAGCTGCTTGGCCGGTCGGAATCAGACATTGATGCGCTGATTGCCGCAGGCGTGGTCATCGCCGCTTCCCACTAGGTAGAGCCGGTGTTAGCTTCA
>CALDHQ010000385.1 GCA_937894055.1 uncultured Polymorphobacter sp. | reverse complement strand
GCCCGACAGCAGATGCTGGAAGAACACCCAGCTCAGCCCGACGCCGACCAGAATCCCGATCGGCCCGCGCGCCACGCTGTAGAACACCGCATAGGCATCCGGCCCGCTGGCGGCGGCGAGCAGCCACCACAGGAACAGTACGCCGCCACCGAACGCCAGCGCCGTGCCGGTGGCACGGTGGATGATCGACACCGCCATCGTGAAGCGCCATTTGAACACCGACAGATGCGGTGAAATCGGTCGAGCAGTGGGACGGTTGGCTGCCACGTGGCGGCTCCTCATTCTAACTGGACGTGTTGAGCAGGTGGGACTCGTTGCGCGCCGTTTTAGGCATTCGCGCCGCGTGTGCAACCGTTCATCGCACCTGCGGCGTCCATTGACCGCACCCGCGGGTGATCGCTCAACCGGCGCACTGCAACAAAACCGTCCGTTCCAGCCCGGCATAGCGGTGCACCAGCGACTTGCGATATTCGGCGTCGGCCATCATGCCGAGGAAGTGGCCGCGGCTCGGGTAGCGCACCAGCAGCACCTTGTCCCAGTCGGTGTCGGTGCTGCCCGCCATGCCGATGACGATGTTGTTGACCGGGCCGTCATACAGGATTTCGGCCTGCGTCAACGGCTTGAGCGCCTCCGAAAACGCCGTCTGGTAGCGCGCATACGCCGCAGCCCCGCTGCACGGCGGTTCGCCCGCCTCGGGCGGATACTGCGCGACGTCGCGGAACTTGAGCAGGTTGAGCATCACCACCGGGCCTTCGGGGCCATGGTCGCGCAGCGCGCGCACCTGATCGGCGGTCGGGTCGATGCTGCGGTCGCCGCGCTCGCCTGTGAATTTGGTCATCTGATTCTCCCCTATGCAAATGGCGTGCATTGCGTATCATGCCGCATGCCAAGGGGAAAACCCCGGCACCTTGGGAGATCCGCACATGGCCACGCAGCTTAAACCGCACGACAATAGCGTCGATACACCGCTCGATGTGCTCGATGTCAGCGACCCGACGCTTTACAGTCAGGACCGCTGGCGGCCGGTGTTTGCGCGGCTGCTCGCCGAGGCGCCGGTGCATTATTGTGCCGACAGCCCGTTCGGACCCTATTGGTCGATCAGCCGCCACGCCGACATCCAGGCCATCGAAGCGCACCCCGACGTCTATTCGTCGAGCTATGAGCACGGCGGCATCACCATTCCCGACCTGGTCGGCGAGTTCGCGCTGCCGCAGTTCATCGCGATGGACCGCCCGCGCCACGGCGAGCAGCGCCGCACCGTCAGCCCGGCGTTCGGCCCGAGCGAAATCGCCCGCATGGCTGTGTCGATCCGCCAGCGCACCAGCGAGCTGCTCGACACGCTGCCGGTCGGCGAGGAGTTCGACTGGGTCGACAAGGTATCGATCGAACTGACCACGCAGATGCTCGCCATCCTGTTCGATTTCCCGTGGGAAGACCGCCGGCTGCTGACGATGTGGAGCGACTGGGGCGGCGATATCGAAGCGGCGATCAACCCGGCGACCAAGGACATCCGCCAGCAGCACCTGATCGACATGACCAACTATTTCGACCGGCTGTTCGCCGAGCGCAAGGCGCTGCCGCCGTCGGGCGACCTGATCTCGATGATGGCGCATTCGGACGCGATGGGGAACATGGACTTCGCCGAACGCA
>CALDHQ010000384.1 GCA_937894055.1 uncultured Polymorphobacter sp. | reverse complement strand
GCGATGAAATGCTGCACCTGCCGGTTGGTGGCCAGCGAGCAACTGCCTGACACCACCGCCTGCAGCCCACTGGCCGGTGGCAGGGCGCTGGCGGTCGACGAAGGCGCCAGCCCGAAGTTGCCCGGCAAACCAATCGCCACGCCCGAGCCCGCAGTGACCAGAGGCATCCCCTTGAGTGCGGGCCCCAAGCGCAGCAGATCGTCAAGAAGGTTGCCGTACTGTCGTTCTCCACTCTCGAGCGGGACAGCGCTGCGTCGCGGCCAGCGCCTTTTCGGCGAGCCCCTTGGTGCGGTATTTCATGTCATCTAGCGTCGCGTCGTCGAGCTTTTCGCCCATTGCACCGCCGAGATAGCGGGCATAGACGCCGGCATTGATGACGGCGAGCCGCCAGCAGCCGAACGCGACATAGAAATCGACCTGGCTGACGTCGCGGCCGGTACGTCGCGCGTAGCGGTCAACGACTTCGGCGTAGGTCAGGAAGCCGCCGGCCTGCGTAACATCGGTGCTGGTGTTGGCCGAGCCGGGGCCATCGGACCACCAGACGCCCAGATAGCCGACATCGGCGAGCGGGTCGCCAAGGGTGCACAATTCCCAGTCGAGCACCGCAGCAATCGCGCCGGTCGACGTGTTGGTCAGGCAATTGCCGAGGCGGTAGTCGCCATGCGCAATCGACACGCCCTGCTGGACGGGCACATGCGACTGCAGATAGGCGGCGACCTCGTCGACCGCAGAAATCTCGAACGTTTTTGACGCGGCCCATTGCGCCGACCAGCGCTTAACCTGGCGTTCGATATAGCCCTCGCGCTTGGCGAGATTGCCGAGCCCGACGGCATCGACATCGACGGCGTGGAGATCGGCGAGCACGTCAACGAGGTTCTCGCTGATCTGCCGCCGCAGCGGCATGGCAATTGTCGCCGCACGGTCGGGCGTATCGAGCACGACGCCGTCGACATAGGCCATGACATAAAAATCAGCGCCGTTGACCGCCGGGTCGGTGCACAGGCCAAGGCACGCCGGCACCGGCACGTTGGTCTGGCCCATCGCGCTGATCAGCCGGTGTTCGCGCGCCATGTCGTGCGCAGTCGCCAGCACCAGTCCGACCGGCGGGCGGCGCAGCACATAGCGCGTGCCATCGGCACCGGTGACCCGGAACGTCAGGTTCGAGCGACCACCGGCGATCAGGTCGAAGCTGAACGGTGCAACTGCGCCCGCGACATTCGCCGCAAGCCAGGTACTGACATTTGCGGCATCGATTCCCTGCAGGGCTGCGGCGTCACCCACGAGCGACGTTCACAACCTGCGGCACCATATATTCGAGCATGCCCTCCATGCCGTTTTCGACGCCGAAGCCACTCTGCTTGTGGCCGGCGAAAGGCGTGTCGGGCCGCAGGTCGAGGTTGTGGTTGATCCACACCGTGCCGGTTTCCATGCGGCGCGCGATGTCGATCGCGGCATCGACGTCCTTCGACCAGACTGCACCAGCGAGGCCATAGTCGCTGGCATTGGCGCGATCGATGACGTCGTTGATGTCGTCGAACTTGAGCATCGGCAGGATCGGCCCGAAGGCTTCTTCCTGCACAACGCGCGACGATTCGGGCGGGTTGTCGACGATTGTCACCGGCACGAAATAGCCGCCACCGTCGGGAATGTCGGCGCCGTGGATCAGCGTCAGATTGTTGGCGCGTGCGTCATTGAGCAAGTCCATCACGCGGTCGTACTGACGCTTGTTCTGGATGGGTCCGAGCACCGTGCCCTGTTCGGTACCGTCGCCAACCTTGACCGCCTTGGCAATCGCCGCGAGCCGGTCGCGCAGCCCGTCATAGACATCGGCGTGGACGTACAGCCGCTTGGTCGCGACGCAGATCTGCGCCGAGTTGAAGAAGGCGCCGAAGAAGATTTTCTGCGCGACCTCGTCGAGATCGACATCGGGCAGCACGATCGCCGCATCATTGCCGCCAAGTTCGAGCGTGACGCGCTTCAAATCCTTCGCGGCGCTTTCCATGACGCGCTTGCCGGTCGCGGTCGAGCCGGTGAAGCTGACCTTGTCGAAGCCTGGATGGCTGGTCATCCATGGGCCGAGATCGTCGCCGCCGGTGATGACGTTGAACACGCCGGGCGGGAAGATGGCGCTGAACAGTTCGCCGATCTTGAGCGTGCACAGCGGCGTGAACGGCGACGGCTTCAAGACCATCGTGTTGCCCGCGACCAGCGCCGGGGCAACCTTCCACATCGACAGCGTCACCGGGAAGTTCCAGGGCGCGATCGCGCAGATGACGCCGAGCGGCACGTAGCGCGTTTCGATGAACTTCGTCGGCGAATCCTCGATGACATGCACCGGCGGCGTCATCGCCGACACTGCATGCAGCCACATGGCAGCACCCTGAATTTCCTGCTTGGCTGCTTCGACCGGACGGCCTTGCTCGTGCGTGAACAGCCGCGCCAGATCGTCGGCGTTCGCCATCAGCACATCACCGGCAGCACGCATCATCGCCTGGCGTTCGGCAATCGGGCGGGCACGCCACGGCTTGAACGCGGCGCGGGCGGCCGACACTGCCGCATCGAGCTGTTCGCGCGATGCGTCGGGCGCCTGCGCAAACGCTTCGCCGGTTGCGGGGTTGAACACGTCGATGGTCTTGGCCGACCCGACGGATTTGCCGTCGATGGTCATGCGATAGTCGGTATCGAAATTCATGGTGACTCTCCCCAGAGCGATTCGTGATTCGTTGCTGCCTCTATTGGCGAAGCTTTTGTCAGGCGTCCATGAGCAGAACGACCTTGATGCAATCGCCGTGATGCTGCGCGGCAATGGCCTCGTTGATCTGCGAAAACGGAAAGGTCGTGATCATCCGGTCAAACGGCAGCTTGCCCTGGGCGTGCAGCGCGATCAGTTCGGGGAGGAAGGTTTCGGGATCGCTGTCGCCCTCGATGATGCCTTTGAGTGTAAAGCCGAACGTCATCACCGTGTTGACGTCACCTGGCATCGCAACGCCCGGCGCCGTGACGCCAACCATGCCAAGCACGCCCTTGGGCGCGAGCGACCCGAGGATGCCGGTGTACACCGCCGGCAGCCCGGTCGTGTCAAAGGCATAGCCGACGCCGTCGGGCACGATGGCGCGCACCGCCGCCGCCAGATCGTCGGTTGCGGTGGGATCGATGACATGCGTGGCGCCGAACTCAAGCGCCAGCGCACGGCGTGCGGCAACCGGCTCCACCAAAATGATTGTCGAACAGCCGGCAATCTTGCCGCCCATCACCGCGCTCAGCCCGACCGGGCCGCCGCCGGTGATGAGCAACGTCGAGCCCGGCTCGCATTTGAGCGACCGCGTGATGCCGCCGACGCCAGTCTGGATGCCGCAGCCGAGCGGGCCCATCAGCTCGAGCGGCAGGCCTTCGGGCACCTTTACGAGGTTGCGCTCATAGGTCAGCGCATAGGTGGCGAACGACGACTGGCCGAAGAAGTTGCTGCCGACATCTGTAGCACCGTCGTGCAGCGCCTTGCTGCCATCGGGGCGCATCCCGGCATAGTTGAGTAGTGGCATCGTCGCGCAATAGGCGGCGTCGCCCTTGGCGCAATTGCTGCATGTGCCGCACGACCGGAAGCTGATGGCGACGCGGTCACCGGCGGTGAATTTGGTGACGCTGGTACCGACCTTTTCGACAATGCCCGAGCCTTCGTGACCAAGCACGGCGGGGGCCGCGATCATCCCGGCTTCCTTGAACACCAGGTCGGTATGACAGACGCCGACGCCGACAATGCGCACCAGCACTTCGTCGGGGCGCGGGTCGTCGAGCATGAGCGTGCGGGTTTCGAATGGCAGGCCGGCACCGACAGCGACAGCGGCTTGGACTTTGGTCACGTGCGAGTTTCCTTCTGTTGGATCTTGGTCGAAGCGGCGAGCGTGCGCGAAATCGTCGCCAGCGCGGCGGCACGCACGCGGGGAATATCGAGTGCCGGGTCAAGCAGGCATTCGATACCGATGCCAAGCAGCGTGCTGCCGATTGAAAGCGCCGCGGCATCAGGGTCGACTGAGCTGTCGATTTCGCCGCGGTCCTGGCCTTGCGTGATCAGCCCTGACAGCCGCGCCTTGACCTTTTCATGCTCTGCCAGGAATTGCGTCTGGTTCGGCAGACGATTGGCAATCGCCGATGCCATCATCACCCAATAGGCGCGGATGAACGGATCGCGTTCGATCTGCAGCAGGATGACATCGGCATAGGCGATGATCGAATCGAGCGGTGACGCAGAGTCGGAATCGCGCGCCACGAGCAACTCGGCACTCCGCGCAATGACCGCGGCGATGACCGCAGTGACCAGGCCATCCTTCGATCCGAACTTCTGGCTGGCAAGGCCGCGACTGTAGCCCGCCGCAGCGCCAACGCGCTCCAGGCTGGCCGCGGCAAAGCCTTCGGTGGCAATCAATTCTGCGGCCGCCGTCAACAGACGCTGTTCGGATTCAGCGCGGCGTTCGACCTGCGTCTGTCGCCTGATTTTGAGAAGTTCGGACACGCTGGCGACCTAACATATTTGTTGACTGTATAGCAAATTGGCTTCACGTTCGGGGCAACTAGAATGCGGGAGGTCGCCAAATGTCAATTCCAACAGAAATCGCCAACACTGTCGTTGATCCGAAGGCCTATTCGGAAGGCGTCAAGCTCGACGCCGCCTTCACGATGCTGCGCCGCGACATGCCGTTCGCGCGCGCCGAGCCCACCGACGTCAACCCGTTCTGGCTGGTGACCAAGCACGCCGATATCATGGCGATCGAGTCGCAGCCGGCGATCTTTCACAACGGCGACCGTCCGACGGTGCTTTCGAACAAGGAAGGCGAGCAATTTGTGCGCTTGGTCACCGGCGGCGAGGCCAATCTCATTCGCTCGCTGGTGTCGGTTGACGGTGACGAGCACAAGGCGCTGCGCGGTGTCGGCTTTCCGGCGTTCGTCCCGAAGAAGGTCGGCGCGCTCGAAGCTGACATCCGTGTCATTGCCCGGGAGTTCGTCGACCGGATGATCGCCATGGGTCCCGAATGCGACTTCGCCAAGGATGTCGCCTTCCTCTATCCGCTGCGGGTCATCATGACGGTGCTCGGCGTGCCGCGCGAAGACGAAGCCTTCATGCTCAAGCTGACGCAGGAATTGTTCAACGCCAACGATCCCGACCTCAGCCGCGACGCCAAGGCGAGCACGCCGATCGAAATCGCGCAAAGCCTGCAGCAGACGATGATCGATCTCGAAAACTATTTCGAAGTCGTCACCACCGAATTCCGCGCCCGCCCCCGCGACGTCGTCAACAGCGTCATCGCGAATGCCATGATCAATGGCGAATACCTCAACCGCCGCCAGCTGATGGGCTATTACATTATTGCCGCGACCGCCGGGCATGACACCACGTCGAACACCATCGCCGCCGGTTTCTGGGCACTTGCCGAACGCCCCGACGTGTTCCGCCAGATCAAGGCGGATCCGAGCCTGGTCAATGGCTTCATCGAAGAATCGATCCGCTGGTCGACGCCGGTGAAGCACTTCATGCGCAGCGCCACCGCCGACACCGAAGTCGCCGGCCAGAAGATTGCCAAGGACGACTGGCTGATGCTGTCGTACCACAGCGCCAACCGCGACGAGGACGTCTTCGACAAGCCGTTCGAGTTCGACATCACGCGCAAGTTCAAGCAGCAGCTGGCATTCGGCTACGGCCCGCACGTCTGCCTCGGCCAGCACCTCGCGCGACTTGAAATGCGCATCCTCGCCGAAGAAATCATTTCGCGGGTCAGCGCGTTCGAACTCGCTGGCGTGCCACAGCGGACAATCTCCAACTTCGTGTGCGGCCCCAAGTCGGTGCCGGTCCGCTTTACCGTCAACTGAGTGCAGGGCGATGGCTGAACCGTTCAAGACCTGGCGCTGTGCGTCGTGCGGCTTCATCTATGACGAAGCCGCTGGTGATCCCGATGAAGGCCTGGCGCCCGGCACGCGCTGGGCCGATGTGCCGGACGATTGGTGCTGCCCGCAATGCGGCACTGAAAAGCAGGATTTCGAGATGGTCGAAGCCTGAACAGCTGTCACGTCAAACGACGGAGTGAGTGATGCTCAACAAGCTCGATGACTATCCGATTCACCAGACGCCCGAGCCCATCGCCGTGGTCGCGACCAGCGACCGCAATGCCTATGACCGGACATGGTTCAACGGCTATGCCGGCGACGGATCCTATTATTTCGGCATCGGCATGGCGGTCTATCCGCATCGCGGCATCATCGATTGCGCGTTCAGCACTGTACGGCCGGGCGAGCGCCAGCATTGCTTCTACGGCTCGCGCCGCGCGCCCGATGAACGCACCGACACCAGCGTCGGCCCTTTCCGCCTCGAAGTTATCGAGCCGATGCGCCGCACGCGCGTCATCCTCGACGACAATGCCAGCGGCCTGTCGTGCGACCTGACATTCTCGACGCGCACCGCGGCAATTCAGGAAGCGCGCCAGACATTGTGGTCGGGCACGCGCCGCATCATGGACGCGACGCGGTTCGACCAGTTCGGCCGGTGGAGCGGCACCATCCACACACCCGATGGCGACATCAAGGTCGACGAAGACGTGTGCCGCGGCACCAAGGACCGGTCATGGGGCGTGCGCCGCATGGGCGAGCCCGAAACCGGCGGCGCACCCAATCCGCCCGGTGCGTTCTTCTTCCTGTGGGCGCCGATTCACTGGGACGACCATATCACGCACGCGATCTTCTTCGACGGCACGCGCGGCGAAGCGTTGGTGCGCGAGGGCTTTGTCGCGCCGATGTATCCCAGCGAGGCAGCCGTGCCCGGCGTGCTCGACGGCCGCGACCAGCGCATGGCGACCGCGCGCCACCGTGTCGTCTATGTGCCGGGCACACGACTTGCGGCATCGGCCGAAATCGATCTCGTCGACCTCGATGAAAAGGTCCGGACAATCTCGCTCGACCCGATCCTGAAGTTCCAGATGAAGGGCCTCGGCTACGGCCACCCGGTCTGGGGCCAGGGCATGTGGAAGGGCGAGCTCGAAATAGGCGGCGAGTCGTTCGACCCGCGTCAGCTCGATCCGCTGGCGCCGGAAAATCTGCACGTCCAGCAGATCGTGCGCGCAAGCGATGGCAGCCGCACCGGTATTGGCGTGCTGGAACAGGTGGTCATCGGTCCCTATGCGCCGGCAGGGTTCACGCAGTTTCTCGACGGTGCCAAATAGCCTGACCGGAACTGCAACGACCCCCCTGCCCTTGCGAGTCAGCCCAGCGGCTCGATTTCGGACCAGGCTTCGTCGAGTTCGGCGATCTGCCCGGCAGCCGCACTGAACAGTTCACGGCGCGCTTCGGCATTGCCCGCGACAATCAACACGCGCACCTGCGCATAAACGGCAGCAAGCGCCCGCGCCACGTCGCGACCCCGTGTGTAATCGAGGCTCGAATCGAGCGCGTCGACAATGGCCAGCGCGCGCGTCACCGATTTGACGCGCAGCGCCGCACGACCATGTGCGAGCGCCCGCTCGGCGCCGCCCAGCGCATCGCGCAGCCCCTCGAACAGCATCGCGACCAGTTCATGCGGCGTCGCGCATTCGACGCGCGTGCCCAGATCGAGCGACTGGTAGCGCTGTGCGGCGGTGATGTGGCGGTGCGATTGCAGCATGGCAATACCTTTGGGCTGGAGGACGAAATGCCGGTCAGTTGTCGCTGTTGTTCCAGGATTTTATTTGTTGATCGAGGAACGACTGGGTCGATTTGAACGACGCGACCGCGACTTCCATCGCGGCATATTGGCGGACCAGATTGGCGCGAAATGCCGTCATGCGCGTATCGAGCGCCGTGGTTTCACGGGCAATCTGCGACTTCTCGCGCGTCATGCGACTGGCGCTGCCGAAGCTCGAGCTGGTCGCCTCGCCGAGCAGGGCGCTTAGCCGCACCAGCCCGCCCTTGGTGGTGCCGCGCGTGCCGTCAGCGGTCAGCGCCACCAGCATTTTTTCGACCTTGTCGGGATCGGCAGTCACCGCTGCGCTCAGCCGCGCGGTGTTGACGACTAGGCTGCCGTCACGCGACGTTTCGATGCCGATGTCGGACAGCCGACCGTCGTCGCCGCTCAGCGTTGGCGTCGCGGCAAATGCCGCAAGCTGCTGCTTGAGGCTGCGCGCGGTGCTGTCGCCCGACAGCGCACCCGCGGCATTTTCAGCATCGGCGGCCTTAGTCAGGCTCGATGACAGGCGTTGCAACGCGTTGAACGCCTCGACCATGTCGCCGATTGCCGCCTGCAGCCCGGTGGGATCGCGCGACGGCGCCAACCGCACCGGCACGCCGGGCGCGGCCTTGCGCAGTTCGAGCCGGA
>CALDHQ010000383.1 GCA_937894055.1 uncultured Polymorphobacter sp. | reverse complement strand
AAGACGCGCTTTGCGATCTCGACCGAGGAAACGCGCTACTATCTCAACGGCATCTTCCTGCATGTCGCACCCGGCACGCCGGCAACGCTGCGCGCCGTCGCCACCGACGGCCACCGCCTCGCCAAGATCGAGCTGCCATGCCCCGAAGGCGCCGAAGGCATGCCCGACGTCATCGTGCCGCGCAAATGCATCGGCGAAATCCGCAAGCTGCTCGACGAAGTCGATGGCGATGTCGAACTGTCGCTGTCGGGCTCGAAAATCCGCTTCAAGCTCGGCAACGCCGTGCTGACCTCGAAGCTGATCGACGGCACCTTCCCCGATTACAGCCGCGTCATCCCCGCCGCCAATGACAAGCTGCTGCGCATCGACCGCAAGTCGCTCGCCGAAGGCGTCGACCGCGTCGCTGCCATCGCCACGTCGGAAAAGACCCGCGCCGTCAAGCTGGCGCTCGGCCGCGACAAGATCACGCTGTCGGTGACCAGCCCCGAAAACGGCACCGCCGCCGAAGAAGTCAGCGCCGAATACACCTCGCCCGAATTCGAGGTCGGCTTCAACTATCGCTACCTGCTCGACATCCTCGACCAGATCGGCACCGACATCGTCGACCTGCACATGGCCGACGCCGCCGCGCCGACGCTGATCCGCGAGGGCGACAGCTCGCCGGCGCTGTATGTGCTGATGCCGATGCGGGTCTAAGGGCCTCCGGCGGGCAGGGCCTTGGCCCTGCACCCATAAATTTGGGGCGCTCCGGTGGTGACCGGGGCGCCCCTTTTCAATTGGGTGCAGGGCCAAGGCCCTGCCCGCCGGAGGCTCTGCTCCTACTTGTCGAGTGTCACACCCATCCGCGTATGCGGCGCGGCGTAGCCGGCGTTGCCGAAGGTCGCGGCGATCAGCTTGTTGGTGTCGAAGAACACCTGCCAGTAGTGGTCGTTGTGGCAGTATGGCCGCACCGCGAGCTGCGTGCCCATGGCGTTGAAGTCGAGGATTTCGACATCGGGTGCCGGGTCGGCGAGCACATTGGGGATCGCCGAGAGCGCCGGCTTGAGACGTGCGATGGCATCGAGCGGATCGACGCCGAACGCCAGCTGCGCGGTGCGTTCGACGCGGCGGTATTTGTGGCTCGAGAAGTTCATGATGGCATCGCCCGACACCTTGCCGTTGCCGACGATGGTCTGGACGTTGTCGGGCGCGGTGATGACGGTGTTGAACAGCCCGATTTCGGTGACGGTGCCGGTGATGCCGCCGGCGGTGACGAAATCACCGACCTTGAACGGCCGGAAGATGATCAGGAACGCGCCGGCGGCGAAGTTGCCGAGCAGCCCCGACCACGCCGCGCCGACCGCGAGACCGACACCGGCGAGCAGTGCGGCGAATGACGTCGTCTGGATGCCGAAGTAGCCGAGGATGCCGATGACCAGGATGATGTTGAGCGTGACCGCCAGAATATTGGCGATGTAGCGCTGCAGCGTCGGGTCGAACTGCCGCCGGGTGAGGGCGACATTGAGCATCTTGATGGCAAAACCGATCAGCCAGCGGCCGACCATATACAGCAGGAACGCACTGCCGATCTTGATGCCCGCAGCGAGCAGCATCGGCCCCGCACTTTCCCACATCGCTGGTAGTCTACCCATGTTCGTTTCCCTCACTTTGAAGTTGTTACAATTTCACAATCATCTGGCCAAAACAAGCCGCGGTTCAGGCGGCATTGGCCGTATCCCCAAGCAGCTGCACGCGCACGGTCGGCACGCGGCGCGGTGCCGCGGGCAGCGCCGGCGCGAGCAGCCGGTTTATGGCGAAGCCGATGCCATCGGCGGCGTCGGCCCGGCAGCTATACTGGACGGAAATCGCTGGCTCACCGGCATCGCCCTTTGACGGCGACAGCCTTGGCGCCGGCGTAGCGGCCATGCCTTCGACACCGGCCAGTTGCGCCGCGATTGCCGCGACATCGGTACCCGGCGCCAGCGCCACCTTGCGCCGCACCTCGACAATGCGGTCGGGGTGTTTGAGTTCGACCACGTCGCCGAGCAATTTGGCGTTGCCGACCAGCGTCCGGACATGTTGTTCGCTGACCAGCACGGTGCGGAACACGCCGATTTCCTCCACCTCGCCTTCGGCACCGTCGATGGCGATTTCGTCACCGACATCGAATGGCCGCAACACCAGCAGCAGCAGCCCTGCGGCAAAGTCGCCGAGCAACCCCGACATGGCACCGCCGACCGCGATGCCGACGCCGGCCATCAGCGCCGCGAACGACGCCAGTTGCAGCCCGCCGACCCCGAGCAGCATCGCGATAAGGAACACCGTCAGCGTCGCGTTGAGCAGCCGCGTCACAAAACCGGCGATCGTCGGCTCGACATGCGCGCGCTCCAGCGCCGCGCCGGTCAGCCGTACAACGAAGCGGATCAGCAGCCAGCCCAGCGCCGCAAGCGCCACAGCCCCGAGCAGCCGCAACCCGAGCGCTTCGAGTTTCGGCAGCAACGCCGGCCATCTTGTCAGCAACTGATCCATCGCGGCCCTGTTTGCGCAGGCTGTGACGCCAATGCGCGCAATTCAAAACGAGCCCTGCGCCACAAATTGCACATTGCGGGACGGCGGCCAAGCCGATTTGCCATCTGCGCCCGAACGCGCGACAAGGCGCGATGACCGACTGGGACCATGTAACGCGCGTCGCGCTGGCGCTCCCGCTGACGACGCTGGGCACGTCCTACGGGACGCCGTCGCTCAAAGTGCGCGGCAAGATGCTGGCGCGGTTGCGCGATGACGGGGTGATGACGCTCAAGGTCGAGGACGGGTTACGCGAGGCGTTGCTCGACGCGCAGCCCGAGGTGTTCTTCACCACCGAACATTACGACGGCTACCCGATTGCACTGGTGCGGCTGGAGTTAGCCGATGCCGGCCAGATCGCCGGGCTGATCCACCGTGGCTGGGGCGGGCTGGTGCCGATGAAGCTGCGCAATGCCCACCCGCTGCCGGCAACGGATGCACCGCTCAGCGATTAGTGCTTGGACAGCGTGCCCGTGCTGAGCTTGTCGACATAGGCAATGCCCATCGCCGACACGATGAAGATGGTGTGGATGATCGTCTGCCACATCACGCCGGGCTCGGTCAGCGTCGCGCCGGGGCTGCCGAGGTTTCCGGCGGCGATGAAGGTCTTGAGCAGGTGGATCGACGAGATGCCGATGATCGCCATCGCCAGCTTGACCTTGAGCACACCGGCGTTGACGTGGCTCAGCCATTCGGGCTCGTCGGGGTGACCGCTCAGGCCCAGCCGCGACACGAAGGTTTCGTAGCCGCCGACGATGACCATCACCAGCAGGTTCGAAATCATCACCACGTCGATGAGGCCGAGCACCATCAGCATGATCTGCTGTTCGCCGAAGCTCGCGGCGTGACTGACCAGATGCCACAATTCCTTGAGGAACAGCCCGACATAGACCATCTGCGCGATGATCAAGCCGAGATACAGCGGCACCTGCAGCCAGCGCGAGCTGAACACCAGCAGCGGCAGCGGCGACAGGCGCTGTGTCGGTTGCTTGGAAGGCGTGGCCATCTTGGATTCCCTGTTGAATGCCGCCCCTATCTAGGGTGCGCCGGGCGGCGCGCCAAGGCCGGTGCGCCATTTTGCGCCACCGCGCGCTTCGCGCTAAAGCGGGCGCAATGATCCCCGCCACCACCCCGGCCACCAGCGTTGCCCGCCTGACGCTCACCGACTTCCGCTCGCATGCGGCGGCGCACATCATCGCCGGGCCGGGCCTTGTCATCGTCACCGGTGAAAACGGCCAGGGCAAAACCAACCTGCTCGATGCGATTTCGCTGCTGGCGCCCGGCCGCGGCCTGCGCGGTGCACCGCTGTCCGAGGCGGCACGCAGCGGCGGTAGCGGCGGCTGGTCGGTCGCCGCGGTGGTCGCCGCTGCCGGTGGCGATGTCGAAATCGGCACCGGCACGCTGGCGAGCGCACCCGACCGCCGCCAATTGCGTATCAACGGTGCAACGGCGCCAGTGTCGCGGCTCGGCGAGTGGCTGTCGGTGCTGTGGCTGACCCCGGCGATGGACCGGCTGTTCAGCGAGCCCGCGAGTGGCCGGCGCCGCTTCCTCGACCGACTGGTGTTGGCGCTGCACCCCGATCACGCGCGGGAAGCCGCGCGCTACGACGCGGCAATGCGGGCGCGGGCGCGGCTGCTTGGCGATCCGGCGCCCGATACGGCGTGGCTCGCCGCGCTCGAACACGCGATGGCCGAACATGGCGCGCAGATCACCCGCGCGCGCCAAGAGACCGTCGCGGCACTCAGCGCGGAGTTGGCAGCGGTTCCCGAAACGCCGTTCGCGCGCGCCGAAATCGCGCTGGAGGGCTGGGACGACTCGACTGATCTGGCCGCCGCACTGGCGCGCAACCGCAGTGCCGACGCGGCGGCCGGTCGCGCCACCACGGGGCCACACCGCGCCGATTTCGTCGTCACCCATGCCGCCAAGCGCCAGCCGGCGGCGCGAAGTTCGACCGGCGAACAAAAGGCGCTGCTGCTTGGCATCATTCTGGCGCATGCCGAACTGGTGGCGGTGCGCACTGGCTCGCCGCCACTGCTGCTGCTCGACGAGGTCGCGGCGCACCTTGATGCGCGGCGGCGCGGCGCACTGTTCGAACGGCTGGCGGACACCGGCGCGCAGGTCTGGATGACCGGCACCGAAGCGGTGCTGTTTGCCGATGCGACGGCGGCGACGCGGCTGGTCATCGAAGGCGGGCAGGTACGTTAGCGCGCGGCTTGCGTTGCGGCCGGATTCGGCGCCAAATGCCAGCTTAGGGGGCATGCATGCCGACATTACGCCAATGGGTCGAAGCTGTGGCGGCGACGTTGCTGACGGTCGCCGCGACGCTGGCGCTGTTGGAGGCGCTTGGCCCCGACTGGGTACAATTTGCGCCCGCAACCTGCCTCGGCACGCATTGCTTCTGCGAAACACCCCGCACCGGCACGCTGATCCTGCAACCCGCCAACAGCTGGTCATCGTTCGGCTTCGTGTTTGTCGGCTGGTGGATCATCCTCGACCGGCAGCGCGGCGCGACCTTTGGCGGCGCCGTCGCGGCCTGGTACGGGCTGACCGCGATCTTCATCGGCGTCGGCAGCGTCATGCTGCACGCGACGCTGACGTTGTGGGGCCAGTTCCTCGATGTGGTCGGCATGTATCTGCTCGGCAGTCTGGTGCTGGCCTGGGCACTGCGGCGCTGGCGCGGCCTGTCGGACCGCAACACCGTGGCGATCTATGTGGCGCTGTGCAGCGTGCTGATCGGCCTGTTGCTGCTGGTTCCCGAAACGCGGCGCTGGCTGTTTGCCGTCGTGCTGGTCGCCGCCATCGCCGCCGAATGGTTCGGCGCGCGGCCGCGGCGCATCGGTGTCGCGCCGCGCTGGTTCGTCTATGGCCTAATCGCCAACATCGCGGCGTTTGCGCTGTGGGTGCCCGATCAGGCGCGGACACTGTGCGCGCCCGGCAGCATGTGGCAGGGCCACGCCGCATGGCACCTGCTCGGCGCGGTCGCGGTGGCGTGCAGCTACATCTACTACCGCGGCGAGGTGCGGCCCGCGCGCTGATTGACTGGCGTTGTGACATCGATAGTGTCAGCCGACATCAGCCAAGGAACGATGATGACCGAGACATATCAGGGCTGGAAAGTCGATTTCGCCAACCCGGTCGGCGCGCCGGCGCTGCAATCGCCCGATTCGGTGCACTGGCGGGTGTTCAAGAACCAGATCGCGCTCGGCATCGGCGGTGTCGCAGCCGTGCTGATGGAATTCGCCGACCCGCGCATCCGGTCAGGCGTCTGGGACCATTCGACCTACAAGGCCGACCCGATCGGGCGCTCGATGCGCACCGGCATCGCGGCGATGGTCGGCTGCTACGGCCCCGCCGATGCGGCGCGCCAGGTCATCGCCGGCGTCAACCGCATGCATGTGCGCGTCAAGGGCACGACGCCCGGCGGCGAGGCCTATAAGGCGATGGACACCGAACTGCTCGACTGGGTCGCGGCCACCGCCGCCTATGGCTTCGTGACCGCCTATGACCGCTTCGTCGCGCCGCTCAGCGACGCCGACAAGGCGCGCTACTTCCGCGACGGTGCCACCGTCGGGCGGCTGTACGGCGCGCGCGTCATTCCGGCATCGGCGGCCGAGTTCATGGCGATGATGGAGAAACTGTCGCCGCGCTTCGAACCGCACACAATCAACACCGAATTCCTCGACATCATCCAGTCGGGCAAGGCCGCGCCCGGCACGCCGAAGTTCCTGCACCGCGCACTCGGCCGCGCCGCCGTGTCGATCCTGCCGCCGCTGGTCCGCCAAAAGCTGGCGCTGGGGCCGCAGTATGACCTCAAACTCTCCGACCGCATCGCGCTCCAGCTTGTCGGCCGGCTCGCCGAGCGCCGCCCGGACCTGTCATCACCCGCGTGCCAGTCGAGCGTGCGGCTCGGCCTGCCCGCCGATTTCCTGTACCGCAGCGCGGCGGTGCAGAAGCGGCTGCTCGCATTGCGGCAGCCGCCCCCGCTCGCCGTCGCGGCCTGAAGTTTTCGTCAGGCCGCGAGGTCGTGGACATCCTGCGCGGTGAGCGGCTTGCCGCCAATCGCCCAGTTGCCCTGTTCAAATTCCTGGATGCGGACCCAGGTGACGCCGCGCAGCGCCTCGCCTTCGACCGAGACCATCGCGTCGGTGACCTTTTCGATCAGTTCGCGCTTCTGCGCCGGCGTGAAGACGTCCTTGATGACTTCGATGTTGACCATGGGCATGTCGTGTCTCCTGCGTTCGCGCCGTGCCGCCACTGCGGGGCCGGCTGCTGACGCTGTTTCTACGGCGGCGGCGGCGGCGAAGCTTGCAGACGGCGTGGAGAGTTTCTGGATTTTTGCCGATCTGCTACTTGTGTCACATGTTGTGGCGCATCGGCCCCTTTGAACTCGACGGCGAACGCTTCGAGCTGCGCCGTGACGGTGTGGCGGTCGCGGTCGAACCGCAGGTGCTGTCGGTGCTGATGCATCTGGTGGTGCACCGCGACCGGCTGGTGACGCGCGACGAGCTCGTCGACAGCGTGTGGAACGGCCGCATCGTTTCGGATGCCGCGATTTCGAGCCGGATCAAATCGGCACGCCACGCGCTCGGCGACAGCGGCGAGCGCCAGACGATGATCCGCACCGTCCACGGCAAAGGCTTCCGCTTCGTCCATGATGTCGAAACGGCGGTGCCCGCAGCGGCAGCGGCCGCTCCCGCACCCGCCGCACCGGCGCGGCCGTCGATCGCGGTGCTGCCGTTCAATCTGGTCGGCGTCGCCGGCCAGCACGGCGTCATCGCCGAAGCCTTGCCGCATGATATCATCACCGACCTGTCGCGGCTGCGCTGGCTGTTCGTCATTGCGCGCGGTTCGTCGTTCCAGCTGCGCGCCGCCGACCCCGATATCGGCCAGGTCGGCAGCGTGCTTGGCGTGAACTACTGCCTGACGGGGACCATCGAAGTCATCGGCGCGCGGCTGGTGATTTCTGTCGAACTGGCCGACACGCGCGACCGCGGCGTCATCTGGAGCGACCGCCACAACGTCGTCGCCGACGAAATCCACGCCGTACGCGCGCACATCAGCGCCAGCGTCATCGCCGCGCTGGAGGTGCAGATCCCGCGCCACGAGGCACAGATCGCCCGGCTGCGGGCGCCCGAACAGCTCGATGCCTGGTCGAGTTACCACCTCGGGCTGCAGCACATGTATCGCTTCAACCAGACCGACAATGCCGAGGCGCTGCGGCTGTTCGAACATGCCGTGGCGCGCGCGCCCGATTTCGCGCGCGCGTACGGCGGGCTGTCGTTCTGCCATTTCCAGACGGCGTTCGTCGGCTACGCCAGCGACTCTGCTGCTGCACGCACAGCGGCGCGACGCCACGCCGAAACCGCGCTTGGGCTCGACAGCCTCGATCCGTTCGCCAATTTCACCATGGGGCGGTCGCTATGGCTGACCGGCGATGTCGAGCAGGGCAATGTCTGGCTCGACCAGGCGATCGCGCTCAATCCCAATTATGCGCAGGCGATCTATGCGCGCGCCTGGGCGCAGACGATCGGCGGCAACGGTGCTGCGGGCCGCGCCGACGCCGACAGCGCGATGGCGCTGAGCCCGATCGATCCGCTGCGCTATGCGATGCTGGCGACGCGCGCGCTGGCGCACCTAGTTGACGGCGAAGATGCCGAGGCCGGCGTCTGGGCCGACCGCGCCGCCGTCGCACCGGGCGCTCACGTCCACATATTGGTCATCGCCGCGGTCTGCCAGCTCCGCGCCGGCGCCGCCGACAAG
>CALDHQ010000382.1 GCA_937894055.1 uncultured Polymorphobacter sp. | reverse complement strand
GGCCTGAACCCATTGGTTGGCGCTCTTCAATCGAGTGCAGGCCTCAGGCCTGCCCGCCGGAGGCCCTTTCACTTCTTCTTGGCCGCCTTTGCCTTGTCAGCCTTGATCTCGCGCTTGACGCGCTCGACATCGGCGTCGGCGACAATGGGCTTGGGCGCGGGCTTGTCGGTCATGGCATCCTCCGAAGTTGTGCCGGCACAACGCGGGGACGCCGGTCGCGGTTCCCGCTAGCGGTTGAGCCGCCCGTCAATCAACGCCTGCACCACACTTGGATCGGCGAGCGTGCTGGTATCCCCCAGTGCCGCGAAATCATTCTCGGCGATCTTGCGCAGGATGCGGCGCATGATCTTGCCTGAGCGGGTTTTTGGCAATGCCGGGGTCAGGTGGAGGTGGTCGGGCGTCGCGATAGGCCCGATGTGTTCGCGGACGCAGAAGCGCAGTTCGGTGAGGAGTTTGTCGCTGGTTTCGACGCCGCTGTTGAGCGTCACATAGGCGTAGATGCCTTGGCCCTTGATGTCGTGCGGGTAGCCGACGACGGCGGCTTCGGCGACGTCGGGGTGGGCGACGAGTGCGCTTTCGACTTCGGCGGTGCCCATGCGGTGGCCGCTGACGTTGATGACGTCATCGACGCGGCCGGTGATCCACCAATAGCCGTCGGCGTCGCGGCGGGCGCCGTCGCCGGTGAAATACAGCCCGCGGTAGGTGGTGAAATAGGTCTGGGTGAAGCGTTCATGGTCGCCGTAGACGGTGCGCGCCTGCCCCGGCCAGCTGCGCGTCAGCACGAGGTTGCCCTCGTTGGGGCCGGGGTTCTGGCCTTCGGGCCCGGCGATGAATTTGCCCTCGGCATCGACCAGCGCCGGCACGATTCCGTAGAACGGCATCGCCGCCGCGCCGGGCTTGAGCGCGTGCGCGCCGGGCAGCGGCGTCATCATCGCGCCGCCGGTTTCGGTCTGCCACCAGGTATCGACGATCGGCAGTTTCGATTTGCCGACATGGCGGTGATACCACAGCCAGGCTTCGGGGTTGATCGGCTCACCGACGGTGCCGAGCAGCCGCAGCGACGACAGGTCGTGGCGGTCGACGGGTTCGGGGCCGTCGCGCATCAGCGCACGCAGCGCGGTCGGCGCGGTGTAGAAGATGTTGACCTTGTGCTTGGCGATCGTCGCCCAGAAGCGGTCGACATCGGGGTAGTTCGGCACGCCTTCGAACATCAGCACGGTGGCGGCGTTCGACAGCGGGCCATAGACGATGTAGCTGTGGCCGGTGACCCAGCCGACGTCGGCGGTGCACCAGAACAGCTCGCCCTGCCGGTAATCGAACACCGTTTCGAACGTCATGTTGGTCCACAGCAGATAGCCGGCGGTGGTGTGGAGCACGCCCTTGGGCTTGCCGGTCGAGCCGCTGGTATAGAGGATGAACAGCGGGTCTTCGGCGGCCATCGGCTCGGGCGTGCAGGTCGCGGGGACCTGGGCGCGGAGTTCATGCCACCAATGGTCGCGTTCGGGGTGCATGTTGACCTCGGCGCCGGTGTGGCGGACGACGAGCACCGCCTCGACATCGGGGCAATGTTCGAGCGCCTTGTCGACGGCGCCCTTCAATTGCAGCGCCTTGCCGGCACGGTTGCCATAGTCGGCGGTGATGACGAACTTGCTGTCGGCGTCCTGAATGCGGCCGGCGATGGCTTCGGGGGAGAAGCCGCCGAACACCACCGAATGCACCGCGCCGATGCGCGCGCACGCCAGCATCGCCATCGCGGCTTCGGGGATCATCGGCATGTACAGCGTGACGCGGTCGCCCTTCGACACGCCGAGCCCGATCAGCGCATTCGCCATGCGGCAGGTTTCGGCGTGGAGTTCGCCGTAGCTGATGCGGCGCACCGGTGCCTTCGGGTCATCGCCTTCCCAGACGATCGCGATGGTGTCGGCGTGCTGCGGCAGATGACGGTCGAGGCAGTTGACGCTGACGTTGAGGACGCCGTCTTCGAACCATTTGATATCGACCGGGTCCCAGCTCCAGTTGCCCATCTTGGTCGGCGGGGTCATCCAGTCGAGCCGGCCGATCTGGTCGCGCCAGAAGCCGTCGGGGTCGCTGAGCGAGCGCGCATAGTTGGCGGCGTAGTCGGCCGCAGTGGTGCGCGTCGCGGCGAGCGCGGCGTCGGTGACGGGAAACAGGTGATCGGCGTCGGACATGGCAGGGCCTCCCCAAGAGGTTTCAGGGATGTCCTAATGGGTTTGGGGCGGGGAACGCAACCGGGTGGTGTGTGCGGCGCGCCGGCGGGGGCGCCGGGTCATTCCCGCGTAGGCGGGAATCCATCTTTGGGGTGAGAAGGGAAGGAAGGGGCGCGGGCAAAGCCCGCGCGTCGGACGGGTTCGGGCGGGATTTCCGCCCGCCCCGCCGGCCAGGTTCGCGCGAGTCCCCGCGCTAAGGCAAAATTCGCAAGGGCAAATTTTGCCTTAGCGCGGGCCGCGCTTCACTTGGGCGCTATCACCATCAACATCTGCCGACCTTCCATCTTCGGCAGCTGTTCAACCTTGGCGTAATCGATCGCGTCATCACGGACGCGCTCGAGCAAGCGCAACCCGAGCTCGCCGTGCGACAGTTCGCGGCCGCGGAAGCGCAGCGTCAGCTTGACCTTGTCGCCGTCTTCGATGAACCGCTGCACCGCCTTCATCTTCGTATCATAGTCATGATCGTCGATGTTCGGACGCATCTTGATCTCCTTGATCTCCTGCGTCTTCTGGTTCTTGCGCGCGGCAGCGGCCTTTTTCTGGGCTTCGTACTTGAACTTGCCGACGTCGAGGATCTTGCACACCGGCGGATCGGCGCCCGGCGACACTTCGACGAGGTTCAACCCGACTTCATGCGCGGTCGCGATGGCTTCCTTGGTGTACAGGACTCCGAGATTCTCGCCGTCCTGATCGATCACGCGCACCTTGGGCACGGTGATGAATTCGTCGTAGCGCGGGCCGTTCATCGGCACAGGCGCGTTCTGCGGGCGGCGGGTAAGGGGCGGTGGTATGACGGCGTCTCCTGATGTGTATCTTGGTCAATGTAAGCCCAAACGCGCGCCAGCGAAAGGGCGCGCGTCAGAACCGGCGCAAATCAGCGCAAATCGGGTGCCACCGCGTCCTTCGCCAGCAGCGCCACCGCATCGGCGAGCGGCAGCACCTGCTGCTGCGCGCCGTCACCAAGCGGCCGCAGCGCGACGGTGCGCTCCTCGGCCTCGCGGCGCCCGACGACCAGCATGTAAGGCACTTTCGCCAGACTG
>CALDHQ010000381.1 GCA_937894055.1 uncultured Polymorphobacter sp. | reverse complement strand
TCGGCCGCGGCCAGCGCGAGCTGATCATCGGCGACCGCCAGACCGGCAAGACCGCCGTGGCGATCGACGCGATCCTCAACCAGAAGGCCATCAACGCCCGCGGCAATGAGAGCGAGAAGCTCTACTGCATCTACGTTGTCATCGGTCAGAAGCGTTCGACCGTCGCCCAGGTCGTGAAGTCGCTCGAAGAGCGCGGCGCGCTTGAGTACACGATCGTTGTCGCCGCGACGGCGTCCGAGCCGGCCCCGCTTCAGTACATCGCGCCGTTCACCGGCTGCACGATGGGCGAGTGGTTCCGCGACAACGGCATGCACGCCCTGATCATCTATGACGATCTGTCGAAGCAGGCCGTCGCCTACCGTCAGATGTCGCTGCTGCTGCGCCGCCCGCCGGGCCGCGAAGCCTACCCGGGCGACGTGTTCTATCTCCACTCGCGCCTGCTCGAGCGCGCCGCGAAACTGAACAAGGACCATGGTTCGGGCTCGCTGACGGCGCTGCCGATCATCGAGACGCAAGCCAACGACGTGTCGGCCTACATCCCGACCAACGTGATCTCGATCACGGACGGCCAGATCTTCCTCGAGACCGACCTGTTCAACTCGGGCATCCGCCCGGCCGTGAACGTTGGTCTGTCGGTGTCGCGCGTGGGCGGTTCGGCCCAGGTGAAATCGACCAAGCAGGTCGCCGGCACGATGAAGTCGGAACTCTCGCAGTATCGCGAGATGGCCGCCTTCGCGAAATTCGGGTCTGACCTCGACGCCACGACGCAACGCCAGCTCAACCGCGGCGCGCGCCTGACGCAACTCCTGAAGCAGCCGCAATACTCGCCGCTGCAGACGGAAGAGCAGGTCGTGGTGATTTACGCCGGCGTCAACGGCTACCTTGACGGCATTCCGGTCAACAAGGTTCGCGCCTTCGAGGACGGCCTGCTGATGGCCGGCAGCCACGTCGCGCATGACTGCGTGCTCGGCGACCACGTCATCCTGGCCAACGGCTGCATGCTCGGCGGCCACGTGCACGTCGGCGACCGCGCCTTCGTGATCTCGGAGGTCAACGACCGCCAGGCTGGCGAGGCCGCCAGCTGGCCCTTCATCTACGTGGCCCTCTCGATCGTCGACCTGCGCAACGAACGCCTGCTCGACGTGATGACCATCGCACGTTCCGAACAGGCCTTCGCCAACGAGACCCTCCCCGTCGGCGCCTGCTTCGTCCCGCGTATCCGCCAGATCGGCCCGAAGACGCTGCGTTGCTGGTTCGCCAGCGAGCAGCCCGGCAAGCGCCAGTCACAGACGTATTACCGCGACCTCGATCTCGCCACGATGACCTTCGAGCCGGAGATCCATCGCATGAAGCTCAAGACGAGCGAAGGCGTCTTCGACCTCCAGCCCCGATATCTGCACGCCGACGCCGCCAAGCAAGGCTTCCTCCGCAAGCCCGTGGACGCCGGCCTCTACCTGTTCGACAACTTCAAGGAAGTGGACGCCGCGCTCGACGGCGCGCGCAAGTCGGGGTCGTCGCTCGGCGCCATCGTCGAATGCGTCGCCGACGGCGTGCCGGCCGGCTGGGGCGCACCGCTCTATGCCAAGCTCGACAGCCAGTTGGCGGCGGCGTGCATGAGCATCAATGCGGTCAAGGGCGTCGAAATCGGCGACGGCTTCGGCGTGGCGCGGTTGCGCGGCGAGGACAATGCCGACGCGATGCGCCCGGGAAATGACGGCCCGCTATTTCTCGCCAACCACGCCGGCGGCATCGCCGGCGGCATCTCGACCGGCCAGCCGGTGGTAGTGCGGATGGTGTTGAAGCCGACCTCGTCGATTCTGACGCCGATGCCGACGATCACCCGCGACGGCGAAGCCACTGAAATCATCACCAAGGGCCGCCACGACCCCTGCGTCGGTATCCGCGCCGCACCGGTGGCAGAGGCGATGATGGCGCTGGTGGTCGCCGACGCCCGGCTAATGCAACGCGGCCAGACCGGGCGGTAGCCCGCAGCCAATCACATAGAACCCACGCCGCTCATCCCGAGCGAAGTCGAGGGACACGCTGACGCTTGGGCGCGGCCCTCGACTTCGCTCGGGATGAGCGGGATCAAGGTGGCGATTGAACCCGACCCTAACCGACCGGCGCGTCCAAGGCCTTCAGCCACAGCGCATCGCGGTCATAGACATCCTTGCGGAAGTTCATCAGCCCGTTGTTGTCGACCCATGCTGTCCAGTACGCCAGCAGCACCGGCACCGGCGTCTTCAGGTTGACGGTGGTGGTCTTCATGCTGTCGACGATGGCCTGCGACTTTTCGGGCGTCCAGGTCGGATCATCGGCACCCATCAGGATCTGCACCAGCTCGAACGGGTTCTGCACACGCACGCAGCCCGAGCTCAGCGTCCGCATCGGCGTGTCGAACAGCGTCTTCGACGGCGTGTCGTGCAGATAGACCGAATAGGGGTTGGGGAACATGAACTTGACGCGGCCGAGCGCATTGTCCGGCCCGCCGTCCTGGCGCAGCGTATAGGGGATACTGCCCGACCAGTTGACGCTGTATGGCGACACGACCTTGCCCGCCGAATTGATGACCTTGAGGCCCTTCTTGGTCACATAGGCCGGGTTCTTGCGTGCGGCGGGCGCGATGTCGTGCTTGAGGATCGTCGGCGGCACCGTCCAGGTCGGGTTGAACACCAGATGGTTGATCGCCGATTTGAACACCGGCGTCTGGCGGAACGGCTTGCCGACGATGACGCGCGAGCGCCAGACGACGGTCTCGCCGTCGAGCACATAGATCTGGAAGCCGGCGATGTTGACGATGACAAAGCGCTTGGGCAGGTCGGCCATCAGCACGCGCGCGCG
>CALDHQ010000380.1 GCA_937894055.1 uncultured Polymorphobacter sp. | reverse complement strand
GCCACCGCTTCGGGGTCGCAGATGTCGAAGTCGGCTTCGGGCGGCGCGATGACGGTGACGCCCGCAGGCGCCGTCGCCTGCAATGCACGCCCGAGCTGCCCGGCGCTACCGGCGATCAGAACCTTCATGCGAACACCTCGGCATCGGCAAGTAGTGGTGCGGCGGCGTCCTTGCCCGACAGCAGCGGCGCGCCGTCAATCGGCCAGTCGATGCCGATGGCGGGGTCGTTCCACGCGATGCCGCGGTCGTGCGCCGGCGCGTAGAGCGTCGTGCATTTGTACAGGAAATCGGCGCTGTCGCTGAGCACCGCAAAGCCGTGCGCGAAGCCCGGCGGCACCCACAGCATGAGCTTGTTGGCCTCTGACAGTTCATAACCGACCCATTGGCCGAAATGCGGTGAGGAGCGGCGAATATCGACGGCGACATCGAACACCGCGCCGGCGGTGACGCGCACCAGTTTCCCCTGCGGTTCGACGATTTGATAGTGCAAACCACGCAACACGCCCTTGGCCGAGCGGCTGTGATTGTCCTGCACGAAATTCAGGTCGAGCCCGGCGGCGGCAAACGCGGCTGCGTTCCAGCTTTCGAGGAAGAAGCCGCGGTCGTCGCCGAACACCTTGGGCTCGATCAGCTTGACGCCGGGCAGGGGGGTGTCGATGACGTTCATGTCACCGCGCCCATTTCGAGCTGCGTCAGCAGATACTCGCCGTAACCGCTCTTGCGCAGCGGCTCGGCAAGGCGGCGGAGCTGGGCGGCATCGATGAAGCCGCTGCGCCAGGCGATTTCTTCGGGGCAGCAGATTTTCAGGCCCTGGCGTTCCTCGACAATGCGGACATAAAGCCCGGCATCGAGCAGCGAGGCGTGCGTGCCAGTGTCGAGCCAGGCGTAGCCGCGCCCCATCAGCTCGACATTGAGCTTGCCGGCTTCGAGATAGATGCGGTTGAGGTCGGTGATCTCCAGCTCGCCACGCGCCGAGGGTTTGACCGATCGGGCATAGTCGACGGCGTTGCCATCGTAGAAATACAGGCCGGTGACGGCGTAGTTCGACTTGGGGTGCGCCGGCTTTTCCTCGATCGTCGCGGCGCGGCCATCGGAATCGAACGACACCACGCCATAGGCCTGCGGGTCCTTGACGTAGTATCCGAACACTGTGGCGCCTTCGGTGCGCGCATCGGCGTCGCGCAGCAGGCCGGGGAAGCCATGGCCGTAGAAGATGTTGTCGCCGAGAATCAGCACCGACGGGTCCTTGCCGATGAAGTCGGCGCCGATGTGATAGGCCTGCGCCAGCCCCTTGGGCTCGGGCTGCACGGCATAGGTCAGACTGATGCCCCAGTCGCTGCCGTCGCCGAGCAGGTTGCGGAACGCCGCCGAATCTTCAGGCGTGGTGATGATCATCACTTCGCGCACGCCGGCCAGCATCAGCACCGACAGCGGGTAATAGATCATCGGCTTGTCATAGACCGGCATCAGCTGCTTGCTGACCGGCTTGGTCAGTGGATAGAGCCGCGTCCCGGAGCCGCCAGCCAGAATAATACCGCGTCGCAAGATGCTCTCCTATGGCCGTGGCAATTTGTGTTCCTGATGCCCGATAACCAAATCAGCAGCAGGCGTCATCCCGCTTAGCGTTTATCAGCTAAAATTCGCCTTACCGAACCCGCAAAACTACGTAACTGTTCGGCGAAAGGCGCGAGCTTGGCGGCGGCTTCGACGCTGGTGCCGTCGGTGCGCGGCTTGGCCTGCAGCGTCGCGGTCAGCGCGGCGATGCGCGACGCGACGAGCCGTTTACGGCGCGCCTGGTGCGGCTGCATCTTGATGATTTCGCCGACATCGAGCGGCGTCGTGGCGATGGCGCCCGCCGCCTGTGCCTCGGCGAGCAGCGCCGCACCGCGTGGGGACCGCACCATGATCAGGCTGCGGCCATCGGCTTCCTCGAACGTCGGATAGCCTGAATCGTCGCCGTACCAGGCGTCGGCGGCGGCAATGTCGGCGACGCCACCGACAGCATCGGGGCAGATCTTGCAGCGATATTGAACTTCGCGGCTTAGAATTTCACCCCAGCTCGCGGCATAGCTCATCCGTGTCGTGCGGCCATCGGCTTCGACGGCAGTGGCATATCCCGGCCAGCCGTCACCGCGGTAACGGAACGATGCCAGTCTGTCGGGGTTGGCGCCGAGCCGCTTGATGATGCGGTCGGTGCCGGCCTGCGACGGGGTTCCGGCGCAGAAGAACGACAGCATCACGACGACCTGCGCATCGATGCGCGGGTCGTGCTTCGCCCATTGGCGCAACGCAGAAACATCGCACGGCTTGCCGACGAACGCGAAGCGGCCACCGGCATCGAGCTCGGCGGCGATTGAGGCGAGTGGCGCGACCGGCGCATAGCGCGAGCCCGCTGCGCGCACGACATCGTCGCGGCCGATGCTGCGCACGACATGCGTCAGCAGCGGCGCGTCGGGGTCCATCGCAACATGAACGACGCGGTCGATGGCGCCTGTGTTAAACAGGTGGATGAGCAGTCCCGACAGCACGCCGCCCGAGGATCCGGCATGGCGCACCTGCGCGTCGGTCGAGTGGCCGGTGTGGATCGACTGGTACGGGCCCCAGAGCGGCGACTTCGCCGGTGCTGGCTGCCATGGGGCGACCGTCGCGCCGGGGCAGGCGCTGGCAATCACGGCCTCGGCGGCGGGCGGGATCGCGGCGGTTTCGACGGGGCGCAGGTAACCGAGCTTGCCGTCGCGTTGCATGGTGACGGCGACCGGTGCGGCGGCGGCGCACAGTCCGCAACCGACACACAGCTGCCCGTCGACGACACGCTTGAGCGTTGGAGAGGTGAAGTTGCTCATTTGCGCGCTGCCGCAGCGGTGAAGCACCGCGTCAGTTCGGCGACATAGGTTTCCAGCCCGGCCTCGACGATCGCCGAGCCGCGCGCGATGTCGGCGGCGAGTTCAGCGCGGCGTTCATAGGCATTGAGCACATAGGCAATTGCTGCGTCGGTGGTCAGCCCGCGCACCGGCACCATCCAGTCATAGCCGAGCCCGCCGAACAGCCCTTCGAACTTGCGGCTGTACGACACCGGCACGACCGGCACGCCGCTCGAATAGGCGGC
>CALDHQ010000379.1 GCA_937894055.1 uncultured Polymorphobacter sp. | reverse complement strand
TAGCGCGCAATCGCTGCCAGCCACGGCCCGAACGCACGCGCCGGATCATAGGTGTGGCGCTTGTTGTGGATCGCCAGCAGCGCGTCCTGCACCGCATCATCGACGTGTGCCTCGGGCAGCCGGCGCCGGTAATAGCGCGCCAGCCAGCTCCGCAATTCGTCGAGCAACAACCGGTAGGCCGCCTTGTCGCCGCGCTGCGCCGCCGCCATCAAGCGGCCATGGACGTCATCGCTGCGTGGCGCGGTGGCCATCAGATACCCGCGAACCATTCATAGCCGCGGTCGGGCCAATAGCCGCCCTTGCCGGCGCCGAAGCCCTTGAAGCTGTCGACCAGCCGGATGCCCATCACATATTTGGCGTGCTTGTAGCCGAGCTGGCGCTCGACGCGCAGCCGCAGCGGCGCACCGTGCGGCACGGTCAGCGTCTCGCCGTTCATCGTGTGCGCCAATATCGTCTGCGGGTGGAAGGCATCGACCATATCGATGCTTTCGTAATACAGCCCGGCCGACTGGTCGCCGCCCTTCGAGGCTTCGCCGCCGTAATTGTCGGCGCACAGGAACATCGCGTAGCGCGCCGTCGACAAGACGCCCGCGGCCTTGAGGATGTGGCCGAGCTGCGGCCCGGTCCATTTGCCGATCGCGCTCCAGCCTTCGACACAGTCATGGCGGGTAATCTGCGTGCGCTGCGGCGCGGCGCGCAACTGCGCCAGCGACAGCGACAAAGGCCGCGCCACCAGCCCGTCGACCTTCAACCGCCAATCGGCGAAGTCGCTTTCGCTGTGCGCCAGATACTCGTCGGTATCGACCGACCGCGAGCCGTTGGCCTTGAACACCGGCGACATGTCGGCCTCGGTATATTCGCGCGCCAGCGCGTTGCGGCCGATCAGCCGCTGCCAGCGTTCGGTCGCACCTTCGGCGCTTTCGAGCACCGACACCATCTTGGGGTTGTAGCTCAGCTTGTCGCAGCCGCTGAGCAGCAGCCCGCCGGCACCGACGGTGACGAGGCTGCGGCGTGTCAGGATCGTCATGCCGCGTCTCCCAGGTCGAACCGGCCGGTAATCATCGAGCGGATCTGGTTGATCGGTCCCGCCAGCAGCACCATCAGCACATGGATGATGACGAACGCGACGATGCTCCACGCCGCGATGAAATGGATCGACCGCGCCGACTGGCGGCCGCCGAACATCTCGCTGAGCCAGTGCCACGCCGCGTCGTTCGACGGCGACATCGTCAGCCCGGTCAGCACCATCAGGATGAGCAGCACGATGACGCCCGAATAGGCGAGCTTCTGCAGGATGTGATAGCGCTTGGCATCCTCGCCCTTGGGGAATTGCAGCTTGGCGTGGCTGACAATGTCATGCGCGATGTTCAACGGACGCAGCTCGGCCAGCTTTGGCACGACGTCCTTGCGCAGGTGACCGCTGACGATGCCGCCAATCAGATAGGTCAGGCCGTTGAGGATCAGCACCCAGGCGAAAAAGAAGTGCCAGCGCCGGCCGGTCGCGAGGTCGCGCACCGACGGCAGGGTAATCCAGTGCGGAAAGCCGATGGCCGTGCTGACGCCGTCCTTGTTGTTCGACACGCCGAGCACGCCGGTGGTGTCGAACATCAGCGGGCCGATGCGGGTCTTGCCCGCCATCGCGCCGTCAGCGCCGGGGATGGCACCGATTTCGAACCAGCGCTTGTCCGTATCGGCATCGGCGCCATATTGCCCCCAATACAGCCCCGGATGCGCGTTGAAGATCTGCAGCCCGCTCATCAGCAGCACCGCGACAGCGAGCACGTTGGTCCAGTGCGTCAGCCGCGTCAGCAGCGCATGGCGATAGAATAGCGGCCGCCGCGGCGGCGCCATCGTCTCGCTGATCGGTATGGCGGTGGTCATGCGATCTTCCCCCTCGGGCTGGTCACTCTAGCAGCATTTGGCCGGTAGCCAAGTCGCGGGCCCCTGACGGGAATGCGCGGGCAAAGCGGTTCAGCCACGGGTGGCCGCAAGGATCGGCCCGCCATGCGCCGCCTGCACCAGCACTGCGGTGGCCAGTCCCGGCGCGGCGTCGGCGACGGTGAAGCGTGCGGGGGCGCCGGTCCAGCCGCCCAGCCGCGTCAGGCTGCGGACGATGTTGCGGTGGGGCAGCGTCTTGCCGCCGTTCTCGCCGGCCTTGACCGCCACCGCCACGGTGCGCGGGTCATAGCGGATGAGCCAGACATCGGCACCGCCGCGCGGTGCCGTACCGCGGCCGATGCCGAGCACGCCTTCGTCCAGCGCCAGCGCCGGCGCACCCGCCGGCAGCGGCTTCAGTGCCGCCGTCAGTGTAGCTGCATTCGATCCGACAAGGTCGCTGCGGCCGTTGATGACGACTTGCGGCGTCCAGACATTGTCGTGGTGCAGGCCCTTGGCATAGTCCCACTGGCGCTGCGTGTTGGCGCGGCTGGCAAAGCCGTCCTTCCAGCCGAGCTGGTCCCAATAGGTCACCGCGAAGCTCAGCGCGAGCACGTCGGGGCGCGCGGCGATCAGCGCGTTGACGTTGGCGTTGGCCGGCGGGCACGACGAGCAGCCCTGGCTCTGGAACAGCTCGACCACGGTCACCGGCGGCGCCGCGAGCGCGGGCGCAGCGAGTGCCGCGAGCAACGTGGCAATGACGAAACGGGCGGGCATATCCGGTCTCCGTGGTCGCGGCGCGCAACCTGGTACCGGCTTGTTCGCCACTGCAGCGGCTGCGGTTACAGCGCGGCCGAAAAAATTGCGCGCATTCGGGCTTGTCAGCGTGGCGCTTACGCGCGAAGCCAAGCGCGGATGACACGACCGCCGGGGCGGACGAAGGGGAACAAGCGATGTTGCGGGCATATGCACCGGGGCCGGACGGCGCGATCTGCGTGCTTGTCGAAGGTGGCGCACAGGCGCTGGCCAATGCCGTGTGGATCGACATGGTGTCGCCGACCGCCGAGGAGGAGAAGCTCGTCGAATCGGTGATCGGCGTCGAAGTGCCGACGCGCGACGAAATGGTCGAAATCGAACCGTCGAGTCGCCTGTATCAGGAACCCGGCGGGCTGTTCCTGACCGCGAACCTCGTGGCCGGTGTCGATTCGGGCAATCCGGTGTCGACGGCCGTCAGCTTCGTGCTGACGCCGGGGCGACTGGTGACGGTGCGCTATGCCGAACCCAAGGTGTTCGAACTGTTCGCGGCGCACTTCGACCGCAACCCGGCGCTGTGCGGCGACGCGACCGCGACGCTGATCAACCTGCTCGATGCGGTGGTCGACCGGCTCGCCGACGTGCTCGAAGGCGTCGGCGACGATCTCGACAATATCTCGCGCTCGACGTTCCGGCGCAGCAAGGGCGACAAGCAGCAGCGCATGACGACGGTGGCGCTGCAGGTGCTGCTGGCGCGCATCGGCGCGGCGCAGGACATCGTCTCGAAATCGCGCGATTCCGCGGTCAGCCTGACGCGCGCCATCGGTTTTCTGACCTATGCGCTCAAGAAAAAGGACAGCGGCGACACCAGGGAGCGGCTGCGCACGCTGGCGCGCGACCTTGCCTCGCTGACCGACCAGACGAGCTACCTCGGCAACAACGTCACCTTCCTGCTCGATGCGGCGCTGGGGCTGATCAACATCGAACAGAACGCCATCATCAAGATTTTCTCGGTCGCGGCAGTGATCTTCATGCCGCCGACGCTGGTGGCGAGCGTTTACGGCATGAACTTCGAAGCCATGCCCGAACTGGTCTGGCACTATGGCTATCCGATGGCGCTCGGGCTGATGGTGGTGTCGGCGATCCTGCCCTACACCTTCTTCAAGTCGCGCGGCTGGCTGTAAGCCTACCCGACGCCGGATTTAGCTGCTAACGCCGTCAGACCGTGACCGACCATCGTATCATTGACGTCAAGCTCGACGAACATTCGATCATCTGGCGCAATGCCGATGTCGAGCAGGAGCGCCGCGTGGCGATTTTCGACCTGCTCGAAGGCAACAGCTTCAAGCCGCTGACCGATTATGAAGGCGGTTACGCCGGGCCGTACAAGCTGGTGCTGCGCGTCGAGGAAGGCCGGCTGGCGATGGAGCTGGCGGCGAAGGATGACACGCCGCTCGAAACCGTCGTGCTGCCGCTGTCGCCGTTCCGCCGCATCGTGCGCGACTATTTCGCCATCTGCGACAGCTATTACAAAGCCATCCGCGCCGCGACGCCGAGCCAGATCGAAACCATCGACATGGCGCGCCGCGGTATCCACAACGACGCCGCCGACCTGCTGATCGAACGGCTCGCCGCCAAGGTCGAAGTCGATTTCGATACCGCGCGCCGGCTGTTCACGCTGATCTGCGTGCTGCACATCAGGCAATAGGAAGCCCGACAATGTCCGTAATGTCCGACCGCTGGATCCGCCAACAGGCGCATGAAAACGGCATGATCGAGCCGTTCGTCGACCGCCAGGCGCGCGACGGCGTCATCAGCTACGGGCTGTCGAGCTATGGCTATGACGCGCGGGTGTCCGACGAATTCAAGATCTTCACCAACATCGACAGCGTGACGGTCGACCCCAAGGACTTCCACCCCGCCAGCTTCGTCGATCGCAAGACCGACTGCTGCATCATCCCGCCGAACAGCTTCGCGCTGGCGCGCACCGTCGAATATTTCCGCATCCCGCGCGACGTGCTGGTCATCTGCCTCGGCAAATCGACCTATGCGCGCTGCGGCATCATCGTGAATGTCACGCCACTGGAACCCGGCTGGGAGGGCCATGTGACGCTGGAATTCTCCAACACGACGCCGCTGCCA
>CALDHQ010000378.1 GCA_937894055.1 uncultured Polymorphobacter sp. | reverse complement strand
TCTTCGCCGGCACGCAGTCGGTCGAGGTCAGCCAGGTCGGCCTGGCTGCCACCCGAGCGCTGGTTCACGAGCGCCTGCACTGGATCGAGGGCAGCCACCTCTATCCGATGGAGCGGCCGCAGCAGACCGCCGCGGCCACCGCCTCGACCGCATCGGCTTGCAGCACGCTGGCCGCACACAAGGCGAACTTGGCCTCCAGCAAGTGCTGCGGCAGCGGGTGCGCCGAGGTGCGGCCCAGCGCCTGCTCAACGCTGGCCTCCAGCACCGTGCCGTCATCCAGCGTCAGGCGGACCGCGCCGCCAAAGTGATTGCTGTGCGCAAACTGGCTGTCGTCATAAGCGGCCACTTCGATGCGTGGCAGCCAGGCCTGCACACGGGCGTCGGCATGGGCCTGGCCTTCAAAGTGCGCCAAGCTGACATGGCCGTCCAGCAGGGCCCGTGCCAGCACATATTGAAGGCTGAACTTGGCGTCCAGCGCGCGGATGCCGCCGCCGGCTTCGAGGATCAGCGGCCGCACGCCCGAAAAGCGGTGGACAATGTCATCGAGCGTCAGCGGTCGCGCCAGGTAGCGGTTGACCGCAGCAATCAGATAGTCGGTTTCTTCCTCGGTAATGTGCGCGGCCGCCGGCGTGTCGATGCTGCGCTCAGTGGTGCCGATCAGCGAGAAGTCGTGCTCGTACGGCAGCACGAAGATGATGCGGCCGTCGGGCTGCTGCAACATGAAGGCGTCGCGGCCGAGGTGGACGCGCCGCGTGACGATATGGCTGCCCTGCACCAGCCGCAGCGACGGCGCGTCGTTGCGGCCCATAACGCTGCGAGCGACCTCCTCGGCCCAGGGACCGGCGGTGTTGACGATGGTCTTGGCAGCGACGCTGGTGCCGTCGGACAATGCCACCGTCCAGGCGCTGCCGTCCCATATCGTAGTGGTGACTCGGGTGCGTGACCGGACATAGGCACCGCGCGCGGCGGCATCGGCGATATTGGCGATGACCAGCCGCGCGTCATCGACCCAGCCGTCCCAATAGCGGAAGGCGTGGGTATAATGGCTTTCGAGCGCGCGGCCGGCGCGGTCCTGCCGCAAGTCGATGCGGTTCGACCCCGGCACGACCTTGCGGCGCGCCAGATGGTCATACAGGAACAGTCCGGCGCGCAGTTTCCAGTCGGGGCGTTCGGGTGCGCTGGGCAACACGAAGCTCTGCGGCCAGCTGATGTGCGGCGCGATGTCGAGCAGCACCTCACGTTCTTTCAGAGCTTTGCGCACCAGCCCGAATTCATAGAATTCAAGATAGCGTAGCCCGCCGTGGATGAGTTTGGTCGATGCACTCGACGTCGCGCCACCGAAATCGCCGGCTTCGACCAGCGCGACCTTGAGCCCGCGTCCCGAAGCGTCGCGCGCGATGCCGGCACCGTTGATGCCGCCACCAATAATCAGCACGTCGAAGATGTCGGATTGCGAAGCCATGGGCTTTCCTAGGACCATGCGGCTTGTTAGGAAAGTGGCATGAATGATGCTCCCTTGCTGCTGGTGCTTGACGAGGGCACCACGTCCACCCGCGCTATCGCATTTGACCTCGGCGGCGGCATTGTCGCGCAGGCCGGCCACGCGCTGACCCAGCACTATCCGCAGCCCGGCTGGGTCGAACATGACGCGTCCGAAATCTGGGCGCATTCGCTTGCGGCATTGAAGGCTGTGGTTGCCGAAGCCGGGGCAGGTCGCATCGCTGCAATCGGTATCACCAACCAGCGCGAAACCATCGTATTCTGGGACCGCGCAACCGGCGAACCGATTGCGCCGGCGATTGTCTGGCAGGACCGGCGCAGCGCTGACTTGTGCGACAAGCTGCGTGCTGAGGGCCGCGAACCCGCGGTGCAGGCGACTACCGGACTGCTGCTCGATCCGTATTTCTCGGCAACCAAGATTGCCTGGGCACTCGAAAACTGGCCGCAGGTGCGCGCTGCCGCCGACGCCGGCAGCCTCGCGCTCGGCACCGTCGATTGCTATCTGCGCTACCGGCTGACCGAAGGCCGGGTGCATTCCACCGATGCCACCAACGCGTCGCGCATGCTGTTGATGAACCTCGCAACCTGCCAATGGGACGAGGGATTGATCGACCTGTTCGGCATCCCGCGCAGCGCCTTGCCGACCATCAGCGACTGTGCAGGTGACCTTGGCTCGACGACTTTGCTGGGGGGCAACATCGCCATCACCGGCAGCATCGGCGACCAGCAGGCTGCCGCAGTCGGGCAGGCGTGCCTGCAGCCCGGCATGGCGAAGGCGACCTATGGCACCGGCATTTTCGTGCTGGCGCATTCGGGCGCGACGCCACCGGTATCGGCGCACCGATTGCTAGCGACAGTAGCGTGGCGCATCGCCGGCCAAGCTACCTATGCCGTCGAAGGCAGCATCTTCATCGGCGGTGCGGCGGTGCAATGGCTGCGAGACGGGCTCGGTATCATCACCGCGAGCGCGGAAACCGAGGCGCTGGCAGCTTCAGTACCCGATAGCGGCGGTGTCGTGCTCATTCCGGCATTTGCCGGCATGGGCGCGCCGCACTGGCGTGCCGATGTACGCGGCCTGCTGACGGGATTGTCGGGCGGCACCACGCGCGCGCACATCGCGCGCGCCACGCTGGAAGCGATGGGCCAGCAGACCGCCGATTTGCTCGATGCCCTGGCGGCCGACGGCGTGATCGCGGCCAAGCTGCGCGTCGATGGCGGCATGGTTGCCAATGACTGGATGTGCCAGGACATCGCCGACACGCTCGGCGTGCTCGTCGAACGACCCCGTGTCATCGAAACGACGGCGCTCGGAGCTGCCATGTGCGCGGGTGTCGGTGCCGGCTTGTTCGCCGATCTGACGGCGGCAGCGGCAATGGCGCAACCCGACCGCGTGTTCGCACCCGCGATCACGGCTGACGCACGAGGTGTACGTCGCGAGAACTGGGCGCATGCGGTGCGTCAAGCGCTGACCCAGTGAGCGATATGCGTGATCTGTTGTTGACGCTGGCGGTGGCGTGCATCTTCGCGCTGGTCGCCTTTGGCATATGGGGCCTGCGTCAGCCCGGCCCCAAGCTCAAACCGGCGCTGATGATCGTCGCCGGGCTGGTGATGCTGTTCAACCTGTGGCTGTATCTGCTGCCGCCGCCGCAGTAAGTCGAAAGTGCCTCCGGCGGGAAGGGCAGTTCTTGCTCAAGACCGGGGCCTGCACCCATTTGAACAGAGCCAAATGATCGGGTGCAGGCCTCAGGCCTGCCCACCGGAGGCCCTTTATCTCTCAAACTACGCGGCAGCCTGCTCGAACTGCAACCGCGCGAGCTTGGCGTAGAGCCCGCCGCCGGCAATCAGCGCATCATGCGTGCCTTCGGCAACGATGCGGCCGCGGTCCATGACGATGATGCGATCGGCGCCGCGTACGGTGGCGAGGCGGTGCGCGATAACCAGTGTGGTGCGGTTGACCATCAATTCGTCAAGCGCTGCCTGCACCAGCGCCTCGGATTCGGCATCGAGCGCGCTGGTCGCTTCGTCGAGCAGCAGGATCGGCGCATCGCGCAGCACGGCGCGGGCAATCGCCATGCGCTGGCGCTGGCCGCCCGACAGCCGCGTGCCCGATTCGCCGAGGAAGCTGTGGATGCCTTCGGGCAGGTCGCGCAGGAACATGTCTGCATGTGCGGCCTTGGCAGCGGCCCAGACCTGAGCTTCGGTGGCGTCGGGGCGGCCGTAGAGGATGTTTTCGTACGCCGTCGCGGCGAAGATGACGGTTTCCTGCGGCACGACCGAAATGCGCTGGCGCAGCGCGCGCGGATCGACACGGTCGATCGGTACACCGTCGACGAGGATCTGACCTGACTGCGGGTCGTAGAAACGCTGGATGAGCTGGAACAGTGTCGACTTGCCGGCGCCCGACGGCCCGACAATCGCGACCATTTCGCCGGGGCGGACGCTGAGTTCAAAGCCGGTGAGCGCCGCGCCGTCGGGGCGGCTCGGGTAGTGGAAAAACACGTTGTGCAGCGCGACTTCACCGCGCGGCGGCTCGGGTAGTTTCAAGGGCTGGTCGGGGGTGCGGATGGCCGGTTCGGCGGCGAGCAATTCTTCCATGCGGCCCGAGGCGCCGGCGGCCCGCATAAAGTCGCCGAACACTTCGGTCAGTGACCCGAACGCGCCGGCGACCATCGCGGCTGCCAGCACAAAGGCGGTGATGGTGCCGCCGCTGGTGTGGCCGGCGATGAAATCAAGCGCACCTTGCCACAGCACCAGCGTGATGGCGCCGAAAATCAGGAAGATGACGACCGCCGTCATGCCGGCACGCACTGCGATGCGGCGACGCGCGGCATTGAAGACTGCCTCGACCGCCTCGCCAAAACGGCTGCGTTCGCGCGGCTCCTGCGTGAACGCCTGGACGATCTTGATGGCGCCGAGCACTTCGGAAACGATGGTGCCGATGTTGGCAATACGGTCCTGGCTTGACCGCGACAGATTGCGGACGCGGCGGCCGAGCAGCACGATCGGCACGACGGTCAATGGGATAACGAGCAGCATCAGCGCGGTCAGCTTGGGGCTGAGGTAGAACAGATAGGCGATGCCGCCGAGACCGGTGAAGCTGTTGCGCAGCGCGATCGACGCCGAGCTCGAGACGACCTGCTCGATGATCGCGGTGTCCGAGGTGAGGCGCGAGGCGATTTCGGCGGGGCGGTTTTCCTCGAAATAGTTAGTATCGAGCGTCAGCAGATGCGCCTGCACGGCCATGCGCAGGTCGGCAACGACGCGTTCGC
>CALDHQ010000377.1 GCA_937894055.1 uncultured Polymorphobacter sp. | reverse complement strand
AGCGTCTTGGTCAGGCTGATCGCGCCGGCCTTCGAGGCGGCATAGGCGGGGTTGCCGACATTGGCCTTGAGCCCCGAAATCGAGCTGACGATGATGATCGAGCCCTTGGTGGCCGCCAACTGCTCGTGGAACTTGCGGCCGCAGTTCATCAGGCTGTCGAGGTTGACCGCCATGACGCGGTCCCAGCCCGGCCGCTCGAATTCGCCGCGGCGATAGACGACGGTGCCCTGGCACAGCACCAGCACGTCGAGCGTCTTGAACGGCAGTGCGGCGGCTTCGATGGCGTCAGGGTCGCCGACATCGACGCAGGTGTAGCCCAGCCCCGTCAGGTCGGAGCCGTCGGCGGGGTCATAATCGGCGGCGGTCGGCTTGGTGCCCCAGACATGGACCTTGGCGCCGCGCTGGGCAAAGCCGTGCGCGATGCCGTTGCCGATGCCGCTCGAGCCGCCGACGACGAGCACGGTCTTGCCGGTGAAATCTGTATCGCTGGTCATGATGGTCCTTTCTGTTTTAGCCGATGCGGCGCAGGGCGCGCTCGAACAGCGCGATGGTGTGGGCGTGAAGCTTGTCGCCGGTTTCGCGCGGCGCCTTGCCAGCGCAGGCGCGGGCATGCGTGCCTTCAAGGATGATGCCGAGCTTGTAGCAGGCGAGCACGACGAACCAGCCGATCGAACCGAGGTCGCGGTCGCTGCGCGCGGCGTAGTGCGCGACGATTTCGTCCGCGGTCGGGAAGCCGATCCACGGCGTGACGGCGACATCGGTGGGGCGCGGGGTGTCACCTTCGGGCCAGGTGGCGAGCATCCAGCCGAGGTCGAGCCGCGGATCGCCGATCGTGCACAGTTCCCAATCGACCACTGCGGCAAGGTCGCCGCTGTCGTGGCGGAACATGACATTGCCGAGGTGGAAGTCGCCGTGGATGATGCCGGGGCGGAAATCGGCCGGCACGTTGGCGCTCAGCCAGTCGGCGACGCGCGCGACGCCGGGGATTTTGTCGGGGCCGGTCCAGCCG
Source organism: uncultured Polymorphobacter sp. (assembly GCA_937894055.1). Lineage (GTDB taxonomy): Bacteria > Pseudomonadota > Alphaproteobacteria > Sphingomonadales > Sphingomonadaceae > Polymorphobacter_A. The sequence continues at coordinate 8,711 of CALDHQ010000377.1, read as the reverse complement.
GGCATTTCGGCATAGCTGGCGAGCTGCGCCTGCCAGCGCGCGACCTGCCGGCCGAGGTAGTTTTCGGTCTTGCCGAAGCCGTCGAGCCCGACGGCAAGGTAGTCGACCGCGCCCAGCGCCGCGATCGCCTCGACCATCGACAAGCCCATGCGGTGCTGGACCGGTGCCGTCAGGTGGAGCGGCGGCAGGCCGTTCGGCGCAGCGAACCCGTCGACCGGTTCCATCAGGTAGAAGGACGCGCCGATGACGTCCTCTTCGGGGCATGCCGCGATCAGGCCGGGGTGCGGGACATCGGTGCCGGCCAGTGCGGCCAGAACGCGGGCTTCGCGGCGCATCGTCTCGTTCGAATTGGCGCGCAGGTGCGGCGGCGGCCGGCGCAGCACATAGCTGCGGCCCGAACGGGTGAAGCGCAGCAGAATGTTCTGCGTGCCACCGGCGAGGCGCGTCACGTCCTCGATAGCGCCGCTGCCCAGCCCTTGCCGGTCCATCCACGCGGTCAGTGCTGCACGGTCGACACCTTCGATCATGGCGCGCGTCATCCTCCCCGATGTTTTTATCCAAATGGATAATGCGTTTGACGTAGGGGGGAGTCAAGGCTATTTGCAAGACAATGTCGCGACCTGCCGCAAAACCCCGCAGTGATGCCGCCGAACACCTCAAGGCGGTGGCGCTGCGACTGTTCGCCGAACGCGGCCCCGACGGCGTCACCGTGCGCCAGATCGCCGAACACGCCGGGCAAAAAAACCACGCCGCGGTCGGCTATCACTTCGGGTCGAAGGAAGCACTGATCCGCGAGCTGATCATCGACGGCGCGCGCGCCATGGACGTGCGCCGCTGCGCCTGGCTCGACGCCTGCGAAGCCGCAAATGGACCACATAGCGTCCATGAAGTTGTCGAAGGGATGATCCGCACCTCGATCGACCCGGCTGTCGCGCCGGGCGAGGAAAGCTTCAACCGCTTCGTGCTGCTGCTCAGCCTGGCACAGCGCGGGTTCTTCATGGACGCGCTCGAAGGCCGGTGGAACGTCGGCTACCAGCGCTGCCTCGACCATCTGCGCCGGCTGATGCCCGACATGCCCGCCAAGCTGAAAAACCAGCGCTTCGTCTTCCTCGGCGCCACGCTCGGCGCGCTGCTGTCGGCGCGCGAGGCCGAACTCGCCGACCGCTCGCGCCCGCACCCGATGTGGCAGGCCGACGCGACGCTCGCGCACGCCGCGCAGGCAGTGGCGGCGATGTTGGAAGCGCCAGTGATGGGAAGAGCCTCCGGCGGGCAGGCCTGAGGCCTGCACCCATTAGTTTTGCGTTCGTCATTCCCGTGAAGGCGGGAATCCACGTGCAGCACCGGCGGCAAGATGGATTCCCGCCTTCGCGGGAATGACAGATGAATTGCTATTGGGTGCAGGGGCAAGCCCCTGCCCGCCGGAGGCCCTTCAGCATATTCGTCACAATCCGCGCGCTTGACAGTTCACCACGGGCAAGCTTCAACGCCAACGGGCGCAGACAGGAGGGCCGGAGCGTTGCGCGAACCCGCGTCATCCTATCCAAACCAGTGGCAAGTGCTGCTTCTGCTGTTTGCCTGCGCGCTGCTTTACATGGCGCAGAGCCTGCAGGTCTGGGCGTGGCCGGCGCTTGATGGTTATCCGGCGATCGAACGCTGGCTCGATGCCGGGTTCCTGCCCAATGATTTCTACACGAATACCACGGTCAAATTCGGCGTCGATACGCCGCAAGCCATCGTCGTCGGCACGTTGTCGCGCTGGACGGGGGTGCATTACACGGTGCTGCTCGCCGGGCTGACGGTGTTGCGGCATATGCTGTGGCCGTTCGTGCTGTTCGGTTTCTTCCGCGCCTGGAGCGGCGACCGGCTGGTGGCGTTGCTCGGCGTCATGCTCGGCACGTTGAGTGCGTTCGCGCTGCCCAAGATGCTCGGTTGGTCGTGGCTGTGGGGCGATGCCTCGACGGCGATGTTCGCGGTGCTGGCGGCGACTTACGCGTGGACGTGTTTTCTGGAGCGCCGTGCGGCGGCAACGCTGTGGCTGATGACGCTGGCGTGCCTGCTGCAGCCGCTGGTGTCGGTGCATGCCGGGCTGATGCTCGCGGCGATTTTCGTGTTCGACTACACCGCCGCCGAGCGCCGCGCGGTGTTCCGCCAGCCCGCGACGCTGCTCGCCGGGCTGGTCTTCGCGGTGGCGTTCGGCGCGCAGTATATGATGCTGACGCCGCACGGGCTGCGGCTGCCGCTGCCCGAATATGTCAACATCCTCGTCCAGGAGCGCCACCCCGGCGACTTCCTGGTTGGCCGCTTCGGGCGCTCGGGGGTGCTTGGCGTCGGTGTCGGGACGCTGGCGGTGCTGGTGATGGCAGCACGCATCCGCAGCCAGTTGCCGCGTCCGGCGCTGCTGCTCGCGGTGCTGGCCGTCTATGCGGCGATCTGCGTGGCCGGTTTCGTGTTTGTCGAGCTGTGGCCGGTGCGGCTGGTGGTCGACCTGATCCCGTTCCGCACCGTCATCATCGCCGCGCCGCTGCTGCTGCTGGTCATTGCGGTCAATGCGGCCGACAATTGGCGCCACGGCCATTGGCTGGCGCTGGTGCTGCTGGCGCTGGCGTTTGTCGCGGCGGGGCCGCTGGCGGCGCATGAGGGGGCGGGGTCGATCAAGCCGGCGCTGCTGTTGCTGCTCGCGGGCGTCGCCGGTTGGCTGCCGTGGCACGGGCGGCCGCTGCCGGGCTGGCTGTGGCCGGTGCTGGGGGTATTGCTGGTCGCGCTGGCGCTGCCCAATGCCCGCGTTCGCCGCGATGAACTGGTGCTGCCGACAGCGGCGAATAGCCACCAAGTTTACCAATGGGCGCGCGACAATACCGCGCCCGATGCGCGCTTCCTCGTCGAACAATTCCCTACCGGCATCGCCTATGGCCGCGTGCTGACGCCGCAGCGCATGCGGCTGATCGGGCGCCGCTCGGTGGTCGCCTCGCTCGACTATCCGTTCGCCGAAACCGATCTGCGGCCGTGGTACCAGACCTGGGTCATCGGGCTGGGCCACGGCGAGCGCGGCTTTGTCGAAAAGGCCGATCTGGCGAAGCTGCAGCGCATCTGCGCGCAACTGCCGTTCGACTATGTCGTGCGCGCCAAGCCACTCGCCGGTGCGACGCCGGTGGCGCAATTCGCGCCGCAGCAGGGGGTGGGCAGCATTTTTGTTTATCGCCCGTGCGCCGCGTCGCGCTAGAACCACGCCATGCGGCTCACTCTGGTCATTCCCTGCTACAATGAAGCGGCCTCGCTGCCGGCGCTGGTGGCGCGCTGCGCCGAGCTGGCCGCCGCCGAGCCGGCGATCGACGTCATCCTCGTCGACAATGGCTCGACCGATGACAGCCCCGCCGTGCTGGCGCGCGAACTCGCCGGCCGCGGCCGGCTGTCGAGCGTGCGGGTGCCGGTCAACCAGGGCTATGGCTTCGGCATCCTGTCGGGGTTGCGCGCGGCGACCGGCGACATCATCGGCTGGACGCACGCTGACTTGCAGACCGACGTGATGGACGTGCTGACCGGACTGGCGCTGTTCTGCGACGATGCCGCGCCCGCAAAACTGTTCGTCAAGGGCGCGCGCCATGGCCGACCGTTCGGCGATACGGTATTCACCTTCGGGATGAGCGTGTTCGAAACCATATTGTTCGGGCGCCGGCTGACCGACGTCAACGCGCAGCCGACGCTGTTCCACCGCGACTTCTTCGCGGCGTGGGCGAACCCGCCGCACGACTTCGCGCTCGATACCTATGCGTTTGCGCTGGCGCGCTACGACGGGCTGAAAGTGGCACGTTTTCCGGTGCTGTTCACCGACCGGCTGCACGGGCAGTCGCACTGGAACATCAACTGGCGCGCCAAGCTGAAGTTCATCAAGCGCACGCTCGATTTCAGCTTCCGGCTGCGGCGCGATCTGGCAAGCGGGGCGCATTGATGACAAGTTCGGGGATGGAGCTCATCGCGCACCGCCGCAACACCGTCGCCGAGCTGCTGGCGACGCCGCGCCACTATGGCATCGAAATGGACGTGCGCAGCTGGGGCGAGCGGCTCGTCATCCACCACGACGCGTTTGTCGAGGGCGAGGATTTCGAGGCGTGGCTGGCGCACTACGCCCACGGCACGCTGATCCTCAACGTCAAGGAGGAGGGGCTGGAAACGCGGTTGCTGGCGCTGATGGCGGCGCATGGCATTGAACGGTTCTTCTTCCTCGACCAGTCGTTCCCGTTCCTCATCCGCACCGCGCGCAGCGGCGAACGGCGCTGCGCGGTGCGCGTCTCCGAATTTGAAAGCATCGATACCGCGCTGACGTTGGCGGGGCAGATCGACTGGGTCTGGGTCGACTGCTTCACGCGTTTCCCGCTGACCGCCGCGGACGCTGCGCGATTGACAGGCGCCGGGTTCAAGCTGTGCCTCGTCTCGCCCGAACTGCAGGGCCGCGACGCGGAGACCGGCATCGCCGCAATGAAAGCGCAAGTCGCCGGGTTCGACATCGCCGCGGTGTGCACAAAGCGGCCCGACCTATGGGCATGACCCGCAGTACACGCGCGCTGTTCGGCCTCGGGCTGGTGCTGCGGCTGGCGCTGATTGCGCTGGCGCTGCCGTGGACGCATGCGCGCTGGTTCGTGCCGTTTCTGGGTAATGTGCCGGCGCATTTCGCCGACCCCTGGGGCGGGTTTATGGCGATTGGCGGCGACCGCGTCGCGTTCCCGTACGGGCTGCCTTACCTCATCGCCTATGCACCGCTGACCGATCTCGGCGGCGCGCTGGCGGGGCTCGCGGGTGCGCACCTCGGGCTCGGGCTGACGGTGCTGCTGCTCGAGGTGGCGCTGCTTGTGCAGCTGGGGCGCATCGCCGGCAAGGACGCGACGCGCGCGCAGCTGCTGTTCTGGCTGTCGCCGGTGGCGCTCTATGTCGGTTACTGGCACGGCCAGCTCGATATTCTGCCGGTGCTGCTGCTCGTCGCGGCGCTCGCGGCGCTGGCGCAGCATCGCCACAGCGCCAGCGGCGCTTGGCTCGGCAGTGCGGTCGCGGCGAAGTTCAGCATGGGGCTGGCGGCACCGTTCATCGCGCTGTTCTACCTCGGTCGCGCACGCCAACGGCGCTTTGCGCTGGCGGCCATCGGCGGCGCGGCATTGGCGTTCGCACTGCTGTGGCTGCCGGTGCTGGCGCTGCCGGGGTTCCGCGCCATGGTGCTGCTGACTCCCGAAACCGCCAAGACCTTCAGCCTCGCGGTGCCGATCGGGCCGTGGCTCTACGTTTATGTGCTGCCGCTCGCCTATCTCGGGCTGCTCTATTGGGCGTGGCGCGTGCGCCGGCTCGATTTCGACTTGCTGTGGAGCTTCATCGGCATCGCCTTCATGGCGGTGGTGCTGCTGACGCCGGCGTCGCCGGGCTGGGCGCTATGGGCGTTGCCGTTCATTGCGCTGCACACCGCGCGATCGGGGACGACGGGGCAGCTGCTGTTCTGGGCGTTCACGCTGGCGTTCGTCGCGCTGCACATGACGGTGTCGACGGGCGCGGCATTCGCCGGCATCGATCTGTCGGCGCCGCTGGTGGCGCAGGACGCCGAACGGCTGCCCTCGGCGCTGATGACGCTGATGCTCGCGGCGGGCGGCGCGCTGGCGGTGCAGATGGCGCGACGCGGCATTCTCGGCTCGCCGTTTTACCGCGCAACGCGCACGCCGCTCGCCATTGCTGTCGCCGGGGACAGCGGCACCGGCAAGGACACGCTGGTCGATGCGCTCGCGGCGATGTTCGGCGAAACTTCGGTGACGCGGCTGTCGGGCGACGACTATCACAGCTGGGACCGCCACAAGCCGATGTGGCGCGCGATGACGCACCTCAACCCGATGGCCAATGATCTGGAGGGTTTTGCCGCGCACGCTGCCGACCTTGCCGACGCCAAGCCGGTGCGCGCGCGCCACTACGACCATGGCTCGGGCCGCACCGGCGAGCTGGCGACGTTGCACCCGCGCGAATTGCTCGCGGTGTCGGGGCTGCATGCGCTGTGGTCACCGTCGCTCAACACGCGCTTCGACGTGCGCGTCTACATGGACATGGACGAGGGGCTGCGGCGCTTCCTCAAACTGCGCCGCGACGTCAACCAGCGCGGCCATGCGCCCGAACGCGTGCTCGAATCGATCGAGCGGCGTGCGGCGGATGGCGCACGTTTCATCGCCCCGCAGGCCGCTGCTGCCGATGTCATTTTCCGGCTTGAGCCGCGCCATCCGTCGGCGGTCGCCGATCCGGCGGTCGCCATCGATGCGTCGATGCTGCGGCTGGTGGTGACGCTGGCGCCAGGGCGCAATTTCGACCGCGCGGCGCGGCTGCTGGCGTCGCTGTCGGGCATCCGCGTCATCGAAAGCGCCGATGATGACGGCCGTCTGCGCTTGCTGGTGGAGGGCGAGCCGACCGCCGCCGACATCGCCGCCGCGGCGCGCCGTATCGCGCCCGACATGGACTGGCTGCTCGCCGCCGCGCCGCGCTGGCAACCGGGGCTGTCAGGCGTCATGCAACTGATTTTGCTCATCGAATTCGACCGTGCGCGCCGCCGCCGGGGAGGCATGGCATGAAACTCCGCAACGCCGATTTGTTCACGCAGCGACCCGCCGCGGTGCTGCTCGACCTCGACAATACGCTCTACGCATATCCCCCGTGCAACGCCGCCGGCATGGCCGCAGCGGCCGAACTGGCGCACAAGCTGCACGGCATTTCGGCCGCCGATTTCACCCAGTGCTTCAACGATGCGCGCGCTGAACTCAAGGCGCGGCTCGGGCCGGTCGCGGCGTCGCACAGCCGGTTGCTGTATTTCCAGCGCACCATCGAACGCGCCGGTTTTGCCAGCCAGCCGTTCGCAGTGCTGCAGCTCGAACAAGCGTTCTGGCGCGCCTATCTCGATGCGGCCGTGCTGTTCCCGCACGCGCTCGATTTCCTCGATGACCTGCGCATTGCCGGGGTACCCGCGGTCATCGTCACCGACCTGACCGCGCAGATCCAGCTGCGCAAAATGATCCTGCTCGGCATCGACAAGATGGTCGATTGGCTGGTGACCTCCGAGGAAAGCGGCGCCGACAAGCCTGCGGCCCTGGGCTTCGAACTGGCACTGGCCAAGCTCGGCGGCGTCGAAGGCCCGGTGTGGTTCATCGGTGATTCGATCGACGGCGACATGGCCGGCGCCAAGGCGGCGATCGATGCGGTGACGCTGCTCAAGGTCGAACGCGGCGCGGTCAGCCACCCGGCGGTCGATGCCAGCTTCAGCGATTTCGCGGCGCTGCGCCGTCTGTTTGCCCGCACGTCGCTATGACGGCGCTCGACGAATTGGCGGCGGTGTCGGCGCGCATCGGCGCCGATCCGTTGCTGGTGCAAGGGCCGGGCGGCAACAGCTCGGTCAAGCTTGGCGACGAGCTGTGGGTCAAGGCGTCGGGCGTCTGGCTGGCGCAAGCACTTGAACGCCCAATTTTCACCGGCCTGTCGCTGGCGGCGGTGCATGCGGCAGTTGCGCGCGGGCAAGTCGAGGACTTCACCGCCGCCCGGCTGCCCGGCAGCGAAGCGGCGCTGCGCCCGTCGATTGAAACCGCACTGCACGCGCTGCTACCGCACGCCGCGGTGCTCCACGCGCATGCGGTCAATGCGATGGCGGTGAGCGTGCTTGCCGATGGTGCGGCGCGCGCGGCGAAGGCGCTCGACGGTCATGTGCGCTGGGCGTGGGTGCCGTACCGGCGCCCCGGTGCGCCGCTCGCCGGCGCGATTGCGCAGGTGCTCGCCGAAACGCCCGCCGATGTGCTGCTGCTCGCCAACCACGGCATTGTCGTCGGCGCTGACACGCCATACGCCGCCGAGACACTGCTGCGCGATGTTGAGGCGCGGCTGGCACTGCCGGTGGACGAGGCCGCGAGTTCATCGACGACTTTCTGGAAATGCGCCTGCACCGGTGCGCTCTCGAGCACCTGCTGCATGGAAGCGGTGGCGTCCAGGCCCGCGCCGCCGCCGGCGGAGCCGGGCGCGTGGGGGAAGAGCGCCCAGAAGCGCAGCGTCTCGTCCGCGCCCGCGGACGCCACCATGGAGCCGTCGGGCGACACCGCGAGGTGCAGCACGCGCGCCGTGTGCCCCGTCAGCTCCTTCACGCGCGCCGGCACATCCTCGCTCGCAAGGATCGTCTCCCAGCAGCCATATTCCTTTGCCAGCTTCGCCTTCTCCGGTGTCGACACGACTCCGATCACGCGGGCGCCCTGCGCATTGGCCCAAGGCGTCAGGATCGATCCCACGCCGCCCGCCGCCGCGTGGAAGCGGCCTTTGACGAACACCGCCAGATGTTCCCCGCCTCGCTCTGCTACACGAAAATCGTGCCCGTCGACGAGGTCGAAGAGCCAAGCGAAGGCGCGTTCGTCGAGAAGGCGACCGGCAAGGCCGTGGCCCAGATCACCCAGGCTGAATTCTTCAAGGCCTCCACAGCGCAGGAGCTCAAGGGGATCTATCAGCAACTGTCGAGTCAGTTCACCCTGGAGCGCAAGGACACTGAAATCAGCGCCTTGCTGGCCGCGGCCAGCCAGGTGAGCAGCACTTCGCAAAGCCTGAGCCAGAGCGCCAGCGAGCAGGCCGCCAGCGTGGAGCAGACCAGCGCCACGATGGACAGCATGTCCGCCTCCATCAGCCAGAACAGCGACAACGCCCGCGTCACCGACGGCATGGCCACCAAAGCC
>CALDHQ010000376.1 GCA_937894055.1 uncultured Polymorphobacter sp. | reverse complement strand
CGATGATGCCGCCAACAAGACGCGAGACACCGATGCCATAGGAGCCCGACTGCACGGGAACCATCTTGCCGTCCGGACCCTGCACCACCGCACCCAGGGGTTCGGAATACTTGGTGCCGAAGAAGAAGATGTGACCCACCTCGATGCCACGGCCCGTGACGCGCCGGTCTGCCGGCACGCGCTTCTCGTAATCGGCCTGGTCATGCATCTCGGAGGTGGCGGCGTATTTGGAGGTGAACTCGTCAACCACCTTGGCGACCGCGTCGACGTTGTCGTAGTCGATCTCGAAGGCCTGCCAGTCCATGTCGTGGAAGGCGCGGTCGAGGAAGACTTCCGACTCGCCGGTGTCGGCGAGGATCAGGAACTCATGGCTGTCCTTGCCGCCGATGGGGCCCGTTTCGGCGCGCATCGGCACGGCCTTCAGCCCCATCCGGGCGAAGGTCTTGAGGTAGGACACGAACATCTTGTTGTAGGAGTGCTGGCCGGCCTCGCGCGTCAGGTCGAAGGAATAGGCATCCTTCATCAGGAACTCGCGGCCGCGCATGACGCCGAAGCGCGGGCGGACTTCGTCGCGGAATTTCCACTGGATCTGGTAGAGCATGCGCGGCAGGTCACGATAGCTCTTGGCGCCGTTCTCGAAGATCTGCGTGAACAGTTCCTCGGCGGTCGGGCTGAACAGCATCTCGCGGTTGTGGCGATCCTTGATGCGCAGCATTTCGGGGCCATAGGCGTCGTAGCGCCCCGACGAACGCCACAGGTCGGCCGACTGGATGGTCGGCATCAGCAGTTCGATGGCACCGGCGCGGTCCTGTTCCTCGCGAACGATCTGCTCGATCTTGCGCAGCACGCGGTGGCCCAACGGCAGCCAGGCATAGATGCCTGCGGCGGTCTGGCGAATCAGCCCGGCGCGCAGCATCAGCTGGTGGCTGACGATCTGCGCGTCACCCGGCGTTTCCTTGAGGACGGGGAGGAAGTAGCGGCTCAGGCGCATGGAAAAACCTTATCGAGTTACAGTCGCACCCATCCGGGCCGGCGCGGCTGTGTAGCATGCGTACCCGGACGCGCAAGGCAGCCGCCACCCGCGTGACTGTGGCAAGGACACAACAGTTGCGCGACAAGCGTTCGCCAAACCGCCGCCGTGGACGATTTGCCGATGACATTTCAAGTGGTTCACCCTAGCGTCCCAACATTGCCCGAGGCTGAATGGCCAGGGTTCAGGGAAGAAATAGCGGTCGCAAAGATCGCAGCGAAGTTATCGTTGGCGTGCAGTCGGCCGGGGGGTTGGTTCGGCACGGTCCAACGCAGAAGTAGGTCTCGTCACCGCGAGCGCCCGGGTTAACCCCCGGGCGTTTTCGTTTGTATGTCGTGCCTGTCAGAACCGCCGCGACAGCCCGCAGTAGATTTCGATATCGGCAGTTGCGTCATTAAGCCCGACATCCGCGCCAATATCGAAGCTGAGATTCTCGTTTTTGGGCGGCTGCCAGCTCAGCGAGAAGTTGGCGGTGGCGTAATGAATGGTGCCGGCCGGATCACGGTTTGCGGCGAGGTAGATTTCGGCGCCGAGCTCGAAAGACGAAATCGCGCGGCTCAGCGAGACCGCGACGCTGCCGGCCATATGGTAGCCACCGTCGAGCGCGTTGGGCAGGACGTCGAGTTCCGGGGTGATGCCGACTGACCAGTAGGGCCCGAGCGACTGCGATGCCGGCAACGCCAGGGCAAAGGCGACACCGTCACCATTGGTCGGTATGGCCAGCGCCGGCTCGACCGCCATCGAAAAGCCCTCCCCGTCAGGATTCTTCAGCGACTGTTTCAGACCAAAACCGATCGAGCCCGTCGCGTGCTCGGTGACCTTGTTGCCACCGGCTTTGACCGCGCTGATGTTGAGCGGCGTCCAGTTGACAAAGGTCTCCAGCGTTTCGGTTAGCCCGAGACGCAGCAGTACATCGCCCAGCGCATAGTCGCTGGTTTTGACGCCGTTGAGCGAATCGAACGTCGCGGTCACAGGGGTGAATTCGAAGATGATATGCCCGGCATCGACGATGCACGGTGGCACGCCAAAGCCCGGGTTGTCTGAACACAATGGCCGCAGCTCGTCTTCGGGAACCGGGTTGAAGAGCGTATGCTCCTCGTCTTCAAGCGCCCGGGCCGGTATTGCCGACAGCGCCACCACCAGCGCCACCCCCGCCAGCCAGCGCCCGCGCACGGTCAGACCAGGCGGCTCTGCTTGAGCGCGGCGGCGATGAAGCTGGCGAACAGCGGGTGCGGATCGAACGGCTTCGACTTGAGCTCGGGGTGGAACTGCACGCCGACAAACCACGGATGGTCGGGGCGCTCGACGATTTCGGGCAGTACGCCGTCGGGCGACATGCCAGTAAACATCAGCCCCTGCGCTTCAAGCGCCGGACGGTAGTGGTTGTTGACTTCGTAGCGGTGGCGGTGGCGCTCGCTGATTTCATTGGCGCCGTAGATCGCCGCGGCATGGCTGTTCCCGGCCAGCACGGCCGGATAGGCGCCAAGCCGCATCGTGCCGCCCTTGTCGTCATCCTCGCTGCGCGTTTCGGTCACACCGCCGCTCGTCCATTCGGTGATCAGACCGACCACGGGCTCGTCGGTCGGGCCGAATTCGGTGCTCGATGCTTCGGCGATGCCGGCAAGGTTGCGTGCCGCTTCGACGCAGGCGAGCTGCATGCCGAAGCAGATGCCGAAGAACGGCACATTGCGTTCGCGGGCAAAGCGTACGCTGGCGATTTTGCCTTCCGAGCCGCGCTCGCCGAAGCCGCCGGGCACCAGAATGGCGTGCATAGGTTCGAGCTTGGCCGCGACCTCGTCCTCGGAGCCGGCGAACAGCTCGGCGTCGATCCACTGGATGTTGACCTTGACGCGATTGGCGATGCCGCCGTGGACCAACGCCTCGTTCAATGACTTATAGGCATCGGGCAGCCCGACATATTTGCCGACGACGCCGACGGTGACCTCGCCCTCGAAATTCGCCAGCCGGTCTTCGATCTCTTCCCAGCGCGTGATGTTGGGCAGCCCCTTGGGCGAGGTGCCGAACGCATCGAGCACCGCGTCATCGAGGCCCTGCGCATGATATTGCAGCGGCACCTTGTAGATGCTGGTCGCATCGAGCGCGGCGATAACGGCGCTGCTCGGCACATTGCAGAACAATGCAATCTTCGCGCGCTCGCCTTCGGGCAGCGGGTGCTCGCAGCGGCACACCAGCACGTCGGGCTGGACGCCCAAAGCCGCGAGTTCGCGTACCGAATGCTGCGTCGGTTTGGTCTTGAGCTCGCCCGCCGCCGCGATGTACGGCACCAACGTCACATGGATCGAGACGCTGTTGCCGCGGCCGAGGTCGTTGCGAAGCTGGCGGATGGCTTCGATGAACGGCAGGCTTTCGATATCGCCGACAGTGCCGCCGATTTCGCACAGCACGAAATCGACATCATCGGTGTTGGCTAGCGCGAATGCCTTGATCGCATCGGTGACGTGCGGAATGACCTGCACCGTCGCGCCCAGGAAGTCGCCGCGGCGTTCCTTGGTGATGATGTCCGAATAGACGCGGCCCGAGGTGATGTTGTCCGACTGGCGTCCGGCGACGCCGGTGAAGCGTTCATAGTGGCCAAGGTCGAGGTCGGTTTCGGCGCCGTCATCGGTCACATAGACTTCGCCGTGCTGGTACGGCGACATCGTGCCCGGATCGACGTTGAGATAGGGATCGAACTTGCGGATGCGGACGCGGTAGCCGCGTGCCTGCAACAGCGCTGCGAGACTGGCGGCCATCAGGCCCTTGCCGAGCGAGGAAACCACGCCGCCGGTGATAAAAATGAACCGCGTCATGGGAGACCTTCATAGACCGAATTGCGGGAACTCCGCCAGCCCAAGCTGGCGGATTACCGTAATTTCGCTGTGGATAACGAGATTTGACTGCGGCGCCGTGGCACCCGCCACATTACTTCGCGACGGGAACCTGATCGATCGGCGTCGTCGCAGCGGGCGCTTCGGTCGGCGTTACCGGCGTAGTCGCAGGCACAACCGGCGGCACGATGTTGATACCACCCGGGCCGCTGACCGGCGCGGTCACCGGCTTGGCGAGGCTGGTATCAATGTCGCGGCCACGATGCATGCCCGCAGCAAGCACCGCCAGCAGAATCGACGTAACGATGAACAAGGTGCCCAGAATCGCCGTCGCGCGCGTCAGCAAATCGGCTGCACCGCGGGCGCTCATCAAACCGCCACCGCTGCCGCCGATGCCGAGCGCGCCGCCTTCCGACCGCTGCAGCAGGATGACCGCCACCAGCGCGACGGCGATCAGCGCGTGAACAACAAGGATGAAGGTCGTCAACATCGACGGGCGGCTTTCGATTAAAGGTCGGGTGGCCAGCAGGCCTGTTGGCGGCGATGTAGCGATTGGCGCGCGATTCCGCAACCGCGCTGCCGGATGCCCCAAAGGACGGTTGTTTAAACCGTCGCCGCGATCGCCAGAAACGACGTTGCGGTCAGGCTGGCACCGCCGACGAGTGCACCGTCCACATTGGGCAGGCTCAGCAGGCTCGCGGCATTTTCGGGCTTCACCGAGCCGCCGTAGAGAATCGGCGTTGTGGCCCCGGCAGCACCGAAGCGCTTTTCGAGATGCGCGCGGATCGCCGCATGGACTTCGGCAACCTGCGCTTCGGTCGGCGTGCGACCGGTGCCGATCGCCCACACCGGTTCATACGCCACCACCAGCCGGTCGGCGGCGTCGGGCAGCGAGCCAGCCAGCTGCGCTTCGATGACCGCAAGTGTTTGCCCCGCATCGCGCTCGGCTTCGGTTTCACCGACACAGACAATCGCTTCCAGACCGGCTGTGACCGCCGCCGTCGCCTTGGCCTTGACCAGCGCATCGGTTTCAAAATTGTCGGCGCGGCGCTCGCTATGGCCGACGATGACCAGCGTCGCGCCCGAATCGATCAGCATCGCCGTCGAGACGCAACCGGTGTGCGCACCCTTGTCGGCCGGGTGGACGTCCTGCGCGCCGATTGCCAGCGCCGAGCCCGCGGCGGCGCGTGCAGCACGCTCGATGAGCGTGAATGGCGGGCAAATCGCCAGCCTGGCGTTGGCGGCGGGCGCAGCAGCGATCGCGGTGATCTCGGCGAGCATCGGCGCGGTGCCGAACATTTTCCAGTTACCCACGATCATCTTGCTTGCTGCGGCCAAGTCTGCCTCCTGTCGTTGAACTGGCGTCGCGGTAGCAGAGCCGCGCTTACACGAAAAGCGCTGCGTTTGGTGGGTAGCGATCCAAATGCTTGCCCGTGCCCGCCCCCCTCCCTATGATCGGTCGCGATTTCCGACCTCTTGATTACAAGCGAACCCCCATGCTCCTGTTTTTTCGCAAGTGGCTGACCTCGTGGCCGGTGCTTGCCCTGTTGTCATTGGTGTTGATTGCGTTCGTGGTGACGGGGGTAAAGGATCCGTTCGGCGGCCCCGCAGGCGTTGCCGGCGGCGATGTCGCCAAAGTCGGCAAGACCGGCATCAGTGAAACCGCGCTGTTGTCGCAGTTCGACCGCACCATCAAGAGCGCCCGCGCCCAGAACCCGACGCTGACCGCGCAGGCGGCCGCGCAGGAAGGCGGCGTCGGCCAGGTGCTCGAGCAGATGATCGGTTCGACGGCGCTTGAACAATATGCCGCCAAGCTCGGCATTTCGATCAGCGACCGCGCAGTTGACGGCCAGATTGCCGATATCGAGGCATTCCGCGTCAACGGCAAGTTCGACCAGGCGACGTTCAAGCGCATCCTCGCCGAACAGCGCATCACCGAGCGCGAATTGCGCACCGACCTGCGCGGCGGACTGATCCGTCGCCAGTTGCTGGTACCTGTCTCCGTCGCCGCGCAAGTCCCGCGCGGTCTGGCCGAGCCCTATGCCGCGCTGCTGCTCGAACGCCGCGAAGGCCAGATTGCCATGCTGCCGGTTAGTGTGGTGCCGGCCCCGGCTGCCCCGACCGACGCGCAGATCAAGGCATTTTATGAGGCCAACAAGACCCGCTACACACTGCCCGAACGCCGCGGCTTCCGCTACGCACTGATCGACCGCGAAGCGATTGCGGCGGGCGTTTCGGTCAGCGACGCCGACATCAACAAATATTACGACGCGAATCGCGAAAAGTTCGGCGGCGTCGAAACCCGCCGGCTGGCGCAGGTCGTCGTCGATGACGAAGCCAAGGCCAAGGCGATTGTAGCCGCCGTCCGCGCCGGTGCGCCGTTCGCGCGCGTGGCCGCCGACAAGGGCGGCTTCAGCGCCACCGACATCGCGCTCGGCGTGCAGAGCAAGGCGAAGTTCGCCACCGCGACCAACGCCGCCGTCGCCAATGCCGCGTTCGGCGTTCCGGCCGGTGCCGTCACCGATCCGGTCAAGTCGGACTTCGGCTGGCATGTCGTGGCGGTCGAGGCGATCACACCGGTCAACCCCAACGGCGTCGCCGCCGCCAAGGACGAGATCACCGCAACGCTGCGCCGCGAGAAGACCGAAACCGCGCTTGCCGACACCGTCGCGCAAATCGAGGACGGCTTCAGCGGCGGTTCGAGCTTCGCCGAGCTCGCCAAGAAGTTCAACCTGACGGTCGTCACCGTGCCGCCGATGACCGCCGACGGCCGCACGATGGATAATACGACGTTCGTGTTTGCCCCTGGTGCCGAAGCGCTGCTTCCCAAGGCGTTCAACGCCGATCCGGCCGATGCCGGCAGCGTCGTCGAACTCGGCGAAGGCGCCGGTACCGGCCAGTATGCGGTACTCGAACTCGGCACCATCGTCCCGCCGACCCCGGCAGCGCTCGACAAGATTCGTCCTGCCGTTGTCGCCGCCTGGGAAGCCGAAACGCGGATGAAAGCGCTCAAGACCAAGGTCGATGCGGTGCTCGCCGCAGTCGCCAAGGGCAGCACGCTCGGCGCTGCGTTGGCCGCAAATAACCTGCCCGCGCCGCAGCCGATTGCCGGCCGTCGCATCGATGTCGCGCAACAGGCGCAGGTGCCGCCGCCGGTGCAGATGTTCCTCGGCCTGCCCAAGGGTGTCGCCAAGTCGCTCGCCGCCCCGAACGGTGCCGGCTATTTCATCATGAAGGTCGACAGCATTACCCCGGGTGACCTCGCCACCGTGCCGCAACTGCTCGATGCGACCCGCGCGCAGTTCGCCCAGCTGGCCCCCGAGGAACTCAGCGGCGCCTTCGCGCGTGCTGCCGAGCGCGAAGTCGGCGTCAAGCGCAACCCGGCAGCACTCGCCGCCGTCACCAAGCGCGTGCTCGGCGAAGGCAACACCGCGGCACAATGAGCGATTTTGACAGCTTCGCGCTAGGCTATGCGCAGCGCCGGCCCCAGCTCGTCTGGAACCGGATCATCGCCGATACCGAAACGCCGGTGTCGGCGATGCTCAAGCTCGGACGTGGTGGTTCGGGTGCGTTCCTGCTCGAATCGGTCGAAGGCGGCGCGGTGCGCGGGCGCTATTCGCTGCTTGGCCTCGAACCCGATCTGGTCTGGCGCGCGACCGGCAATGCGGCCGAAATCAACACGCAATGGGCGACCGACACTACCGCCTTTGTACCGTGCGCCGGCGATACGCTGACCGAATTGCGCGCGCTGGTCGCGAGTTGCCGGATGGACGTGCCGCCCGAACTGCCGCGCGCGCTCGCCTGCCTCGTCGGCTACATGGGCTATGAAACCGCGCGGCTCGCCGAAAAGCTGCCCGAGCCCAAGGCCGATCCGCTCGGCGTCCCTGATTTCCTGTTCGTGCGGCCGACGCTGCTGCTGGTCTTCGACCGGCTGCGCGACGAGCTGTTCCTCGTCGCCCCGGTGTTCCCCGACGCGCGCAGCGCCGAAGTCGCGCACGCCGCCGCGCTCGACCGCATCGAGAATGCCGCCGCGCGGCTGGCGCAACCGGTGCCGGCGGCACGACAGACGCCAGCCGATCTGCCCAATGGTGCAGCACATCATGTCCTGCCGCCGGGCCGCTACGCCGAAATGGTCGCACGCGCCCGTGACTATATCTTCGCCGGCGACATCTTCCAGGTCGTGCTTGCACAGCGCTTCACCGTTGATTTCCCGCTGCCGCCGTTCGACCTGTACCGCGCACTACGTCGCATCAATCCCTCGCCTTTCCTGTATTTTCTTGACCTGCCGGGGTTCGCGCTGATCGGCTCGTCGCCCGAAATCCTGGTGCGGGTGCGTGACGATGAAGTTACCATCCGGCCGATCGCCGGCACCCGCCCGCGCGGCCGCGACGCCGTCGAGGACGCCGAAAACCGCGACAGTCTGCTGGCAGACCCCAAGGAACTGTCCGAACATCTGATGCTGCTCGACTTGGGCCGCAACGACGTCGGCCGCGTCAGCGCACCGGGCTCGGTGGTCGTCACCGACCAGTACGGCGTCGAATTCTACAGCCATGTCATGCACATCGTCTCGAACGTCCGCGGCCATCTCAGCCCCGACAAGGACGCCATCGATGCGCTGCTTGCGGGCTTCCCGGCGGGCACTGTCAGCGGCGCGCCGAAAGTCCGCGCGATGGAAATCATCCACGAACTCGAAAGCGAGAAGCGCGGGCCGTACGCCGGCGGCGTCGGCTATTTCTCCCCCGACGGCAGCATGGACAGCTGCATCGTGCTGCGCACCGCGGTCGTCAAGGACGGCGTCATGCATGTCCAGGCCGGCGCCGGCATCGTCGCCGACAGCATCGCCGAATATGAACAGCGCGAATGCGAAGCCAAGGCCGGCGCATTGATGGCCGCCGCGCGCGAAGCGATCAGGATCGCCGGCGAGGCCGGGTTCGGGCAATAGCCTGATGGAGAAGCTTGACGCGTGTCAGCGTCAGGCATAGCCTGCGTGTTATACATATAATACGCAGGGGAAATTGCATGCGCACACTCGCCATTGTCGCCGTACTGCTTGCAACCTCGGCGCATGCCGCACCGGTGCCCAAGTCCGAACTGGCGGTGCCGCCCGCCAATGCCGCGCATTGGGTGATCATGTCGACGGGCGGCAAGCACGGCGATTCGTGGAGCTGGACCGCAGCGGACGGCACGCGCATGGCGCGCGAGAGCATGAACCTGCGTGGCCAGGTCTGGGAAATGGACTCGGCCGGCAAGGCCGGCGCCGACCGCCAGCCCGATACGCTGGTCGTGCGCGGCGTCACCTTCGCCGCCGCGGGCACGGCCGGGCAGCGCTGCACCAGCGCCGGCAACCTGATCGTCGATCGGCGCGTGATGCCGGCGTTTAAATCGATTAAAGCGCCTCCACAGAAAGTTCCGCTGTCACGAAACTTTCACGAAACAGCCACTTCGCTGAAATATCCCGACACCAATATTCCCCTCAGCACCGATGGGCCTGATGTCCACGTGTTTTCTGCTCAAGACCAATAGGGGAATCTCAATGATCCGTAAGCACTTCGCCGGTTTTACTGCCAGCGCTCTGGCCCTGGCAATTTCCGCCCAGGCTTCCGCTGGTACTGTTACCACTGACGGTACCGATCTGATTGTCAAGACCAAAGGTGGTCTTGAAGTTACTACCGTTGATAAGCAGTACGGCTTTAAGCTCGGTGGCCGCATCCAGGCTGACTTCGACCAGTTCGAAGGTTTCTACACGGCCAACAACAAGACCGCCAACGAAGCCTATTTTCGGCGTGCCATTCTCGAACTGACCGGTAACTACCAGGACTGGCGCTACGTCTTCAACTACGACTTCGGCAACGGCCAGG
>CALDHQ010000375.1 GCA_937894055.1 uncultured Polymorphobacter sp. | reverse complement strand
GAAATCGGCGAATTGTGGGGGCGCGGACCGATGATCGTCGCGGGCTATTGGCAGAACCCGGAGGCCAGCGCGGCAACCTTCGTCGATGGCTGGGTCCGCACTGGCGATCTGGCCTATCTCGATGACGAAGGGTTCTGCTTCATCGCCGACCGGGCCAAGGACATCGTGATCCGCGGCGGGCGCATCGTCGATGGCACCGGGATGCCGTCCTTCATCGGCGATCTCGCCATCAAGGATGGCAAGGTTGCGCACCCGACGCTGGGACTCTCTGCCCGCTCGGTGAGCAACGACCTCGCCTCGGGCGCACAGGTGGCCAACGTCAAGGCCGGCGGTCCGGCCGAGAAGGCGTTCGGTGCGCTCGTGGGGCTCGAGCTGCGGCCGCGTCGGCTGCGCGACGCCGCCAACCTCGGCTGGAAGCTTGCGGGCGTCATCAAGGGCGAGGCGCAAGCGACGCTGCTCGACACCTATCAGGCCGAGCGCGAACCGCATGTCCGCGCCATCATCGACATGGCGCTGATGATGGGCCGCACTGTTTGCATCACCGACCCGGCTGCAGCGGCGGCGCGGGATGCGGCGATGCTGGCAGCGCGTGCTGCCGAAGCCGGCACCGGCGGTGGTGGCGGCATCGGCTGGCCGCCGTTCAGCACCGGCTGCATCCTCGCCGGCAGCCCCGGCGCGGGCGAATTGTTCCCGCAGCCGTGGCGTGACGGCCAGCGGCTCGATGACCTGCTGGGCACCGGTCCTTGGCTGATTGCGCGCGAGGCCGCCGCGGGCGCCATCGCCCTCGACGATGCGCGGTTAACGCCCTTCCGAGCCGATCTGGCGCGCTGGCTCGATAAACGCAGCGCGGATGCTGTGCTGGTGCGCGCCGACCGGACGGTCTTCGGAACCGGAGCCGCCAGCGTGCTGCAGGACGCCTGGACGCAGTGGCTCACTGTGTCGCTCGCGGCCTAGCGCTTTGATCAGGGGGGCAGTGCCATGAAGATATTTCTACTCGGCGCGACAGGGAACAGCGGCGGCCGGCTGCTGGCGCAGGCGCTGGCGCGCGGCCACAGCGTCACGGCATTAGTCCGCAACGCCGCCAAGCTGCACGCGCAGATCGGCGGCATCACACCGCCGGGACTGACGATTGTCGAAGCCGGGCTCGACGATACGGCGGCGCTTGCCAAAGCGATGACCGGACACGACGTCGTCATCAACGCCGCCGGGCATCTGGTCGATGGCGCGGTGTTTCCCGAGCTGGTCGCGCGCGTCACGCGTGCGGCACAGACCGCTTTGGGTGCTGGCGGTCGTCTCTGGCTGTTCGGTGGCGCCGGCCTGCTCAAGGTGCCGGGTACCGACCTGCTGACGCTCGACTTGCCCAAGATTCCGCCGGTGTTTGAAGCACACCGCACCAATTTGCGCACGGTCGCAGCGACGACGCTCGACTGGTCAATCCTCTGCCCCGGCCCCATCATCGATTCTGACACCGGCCAGCCTCACGCCGGACTGCGCATTGCCATTGGCGAATGGCCCGTCGATCCGCCGTCTGCGCTGGTGCGGATGCTGCCAAAAATCGCGCTGTCGCTGGCGTTTCGCAACCGCCTTGGCGAGATGACCATCAGCTACGATGATGCCGCGCTGGTTATCCTCGACAATCTTGCACCCGGCGGTCCGACCAGTCGCCAATGCGTCGGCGTCGCGCTACCGCGCGGCATGAAGGCGCATAAGGCGGAAGTGCCGTCGTAGCTGCCTTGCCAGCAAAACGGCGGGCGTGGCTTGTCGCCACGCCCGCCGCCTACGGCCCTCCCGTAACTTTGGGCCCGTTGCTCAGCTCAGGCGCTGACGTGCGCCAGAGTCGCCTTTTGGCGACGACGCGCTGCGGCGCCGATCATGCCGAAGCCGGCAATCATCAGCATCCAGCTCGCCGGTTCGGGAACGGCGGCACCGGCAAGGCTGTCGAGCTCGAACGCCACGCCCGTCGAGCGGAAACGCAGCCCGGTGATGACTTCGCCCGCACCCGCATCGAACGACACGCGACGGTTGGTCGACGAAATGAACTGGTTGCCATTGGCAACAGGCAGCGCGCTGCCGGCCAGCGTGAGCAGTGTCGCACCGCCCGCGCCGAGCACGTCGACGAAGTTATAGCGATCGACCGAGCCCCAGTAGAAGCTCACCGACTTGAGGTTCGGCGTGGTCAGTTCGGCGATGCCGTTGCCCAGCGAACTCGAGACATAGAGATACTTTGATGCGTCAGTGGCCGGCGTCGCGGCAGCGCTCGACGATCCCGAAACGATGCCATAGTTGCCCGACAGCGCATAGCCGATCGGCAGCGGTGCATCGAAGCTGACCAGCATGGTCTGCCCCGGCGCCGGGCCAGGATCGGGCGCGCCGGGCAGCGACGTCCAGGTCACGGCCTGGGCGGCAGTGGCAAAAATCGAAACGGCAGCCAGCGCGACCGCGCCGCTGATCGAAAGCTTAGTCATGGGAAAACAACCCCTCTTACACCCAGCGGCCAATTCCGCTGACAACTGGCGCCTCGCAAGGTCCATGCCAGAATCGCGCTCTAGCGCATTTGCACTGAACGTCAGATGTATAGATAGTTAATTTATTTGAACCATGATGCGATAGTGTAATGTTTTCTGACAGAATCGCTGTGGCTGGCCGCCGACGGGTTCATTTGTCAGATCAAGCCAACGGCGTAATTCGGTCCACGCAGGCCCGTTGACCGTGGCCACCAAGCCGGTCACTGTTGGCGCACGGACGCCTGCACCCCCTCCACAAACCAGCCAATGTCAGATGCCTACCAAGCCAGCCCCCACTGCCACCAAATCCGATGACCGCCGCGCGGCGATCATCGAGCGGCTTGCCGACCATGTGCTGGCGCACGGGCTGACCGCGTCGAGCCTGCGTCCGCTGGCCAAGGCGGCAGCGACCAGCGACCGCATGTTGCTCTATTATTTCAAGGACAAGAACGAGATCGTCGCGGCGACGCTCGAATGCATTTCGGCGCGGATGGTGGTGCTGATGGGACCACGCACCGCCAGTACGCCGCAATCGTTTACCGCGCTGCGCGCGCAGTTGGCCGGGATCGTGCTCGATCCGGTGTTCTGGCCGTACATGCGCGTCTGGCTGGAGACCGCCAGCCGTGCCGCGCACGGCGATCCGCTCGACCGCCCTGTCCGGATGGGTGCGGCGCCAGTCGAGCGCCAGGTCGAGCAGGGGATGGATCACGAAGCCCGCAGCGTAGGGCTTGATCGAGTTGTTGTTGACCTGCCAGGTCTTGCCCAGCCCGTCGAGCAGGGCCGCCCAGTTCGGCGGCTCGCCCATGGCGGCGAGGAAGCCCTGGGCGCCGGCGATGGGCTCGGGCGGGCCGGCAAAGCCCTTCTCGGCCAGCAGGGCGGAGAACAGGCCGTTGCGCGCGGCATTTCCGACGCTGACGCTCTTGGCCGGCCAGCCGAGGCATTCGCAAAGACCCGCCGACTGCGTCGAGGCGCTGCCCAGCGCCCAGACAGTGCGCTCGGCATCGACCGTGCCGGTGCTGTCGGTGAGCCAGAAGCGCTACGACAGCCTCACGGGAACCCAACGCGAGTGGCTCAGGCAGGCCGCGGCCCGCGCCGTCACGGCGTCGCTGGCGAATTCGGCGATCAATACGGTGCATATATCCGTTTGAACTTTGCTACTTCACCCGAGATTATCGAAGAAGGCATCAAGCGCTTAGCTTCGTAATTCGAGTTAAGCCTTTTTACTTGAGTAAATCTCGTACTGCCAAGGTTTTAGCGTCAAAGTTAAAGTTGTTTTTAATTTGGCTAGCTTGCCATTAGTAAATAGGTAATACGAGGCGTTTAATTTCTTCAAATCTAAAGTGACCTTCTGCGTTGAACTGGATGCATTTATAGATCGGAAGAGCGTCGTGTAGGGAAAGAGTGTCTTCGCCTGTGT
>CALDHQ010000374.1 GCA_937894055.1 uncultured Polymorphobacter sp. | reverse complement strand
TGCGAAATCCAACGCCTGGCTGCGCGAAACCATCGCGCTGTTCGACCAAGCCGGCATCGCCGTGCCGCGCGTTTCCGCCGGCAACAGCCCCGACATGTGGGAGCCTGCCGAGGCGCCAGTCACCGAGCGCCGCCCCGGCACCTATATCTATTTCGATCGCTTCCAGGTCCGCGAAAAGGTCGCGACCCTCGACGATTGCGCGCTCACCGTGCTCGCCACCGTCGTCAGCCGCCCCACCGCCAACCGCGTCGTCCTCGATACCGGCTCCAAGTCGCTCACCTCAGACCTCATGGGCATGGATGGCTATGGCCTCGTCATGGGCACCGACCTCGTGGTCAAGGCGCTCTCCGAAGAGCATGGCGTCATCGAGATGCCGGCAGCCTCCGATTGGCCGCGCATCGGCGACCGGCTGCGCATCATCCCCAACCACGCCTGCGTGGTCTCGAACCTCTTCGACACCGTCACCCTGATCTCGGGCGACACCGTCACCGGCACGCTCAAGACCTTCGTCGGCGCGCAGGTGATTGCGAGTGACGAGCGCCGCTTCCGCCACACGCATGTCATCGGTGCCTCCGGGACCGGCAAATCGACGCTGCTTTCGCTGCTGGCCGGGCTCGACGGCGCGCAGGTGGCCGTCGTCGCCGACCATCACCGTCGCCACCAGCGCACCACCGTCGCGCAGGCCAAGCACCGCCGACGTCGGCCCGGCAAGCGCGCGGGCATAATCGGCATGCGGGTCGTTCCAAGGGCGCGTCAGCCCCGCCGCCTGCCAGAGTGCCACCGCCGCACCGGCATCGGAAGCGGTCAGCGCTTCGACAGCGCTCACTGCGCGCGCCGCCAGCCTCCGGCGGTCAGCTTTTCGATCGGCTTGAAGCGCGTCTTGTAGTCCATCCGCGAACAGCCCTCGATCCAGTAGCCGAGGTAGACATAGGGCAGCCCCGCCGCTGCAGCGCGGGTGATGTGGTCGGCGATGATGAAGGTGCCCAACCCCGGCCGTTCGGCAATGTCGGTGGCGTAGAAGCTGTAGACCATCGACAGCCCGTCGCTCTGCTTGTCGGTCAGGCAGGCGCCCACAAGTCGCCCGGGTTTGCCATCCACCGACGGCTCGCGATATTCGATGACCACGGTGTCGACCGGCGTCTGTTCGATCATGTCGGAGAAATCGAACGCGTCCATTTCGGCCATGCCGCCATCGGGGTGGCGGTCGCCAAGGTAGCGCCGCAGCAGCGCGAACTGCTCCTCGGTCGACCAGGGCGCGCAGGCGCTGACTTCCAGGTCGGCGTGGCGCTTCATCAGGCGTTTCTGCGTGGCGTTGAGCCTGAATTCGGGGGCGATGACACGCACCGACACGCAGGCGCTGCAATTGTCGCAGCTCGGCCGGTAGACGACGTTCTGGCTGCGCCGGAAGCCGATGCGCGCCAGCGCCTCGTGCATCGCGGCGCCGTCATTGCCCTTCAATTCGGTGAACACCTTGCGTTCGGTCCGGCCCGGTATGTAGGGGCAGGGCGACGGCGCGGTCACGAAGAAGCGCGGGAAACGGAAAGTCTGGTCGGTCACGGAAGTTGCGGGCCTCGCACTGGCGTCAGGGACGTTAACGACAGTTTGGCGCGAATGATGCGGATTCACAAGAGCGGGTGAGGGTCGCGTCAATCGAGCTCGACATTCCTGACTTCGTAACCGGCCCCACGCAGCGCCTCGACCAGCCGGTCGAGATGATCACGGTCGCGGGTTTCGCATTCGATGTCGGTGATCAGGCCCTTCGCCGGCAGGTTGGTGAACACCCGCTGGTGATAGACCTCGAGGATGTTGACCTGCTGCTGGTCGAAAATCCGCGACACTTCGAACAGCTGGCCGGGGCGGTCCTTCAGGCGAATACGCAGCCGCGCCAGCCGGCCGGCGCGCGCCAGGTCGCGCAGCAGCACGTTGGCCAGCAGCCGCGTATCAATGTTGCCACCGCACAGCACCAGCCCGACCTTGCGGCCGCGGAAGCGGTGCGGGTGCGCCAGCATCGCCGCGAGGCCGGCAGCGCCGGCGCCCTCGACAACGGTCTTTTCGATGTTGAGCAGCATGGCGAGTGCCTTTTCAAGGTCGCGTTCGCCGACCAGCACGACGTCATCGACCAGCGCCTTGACGACTTCGAAGGTCAGCTTGCCGGGTTCCTTGACGGCGATGCCTTCCGCCAGCGTATCGCCGTCGCAGGCCGCGCTCTGGCCGCGCAGCTTGGCGTACATCGACGCGTAAAGTTCGGCCTGCACGCCGATGACTTCGATCGCCGGGTTGATGTGCTTGGCCGCGGTCGCCATGCCCGAAATCAGCCCGCCGCCGCCGATCGGCACGACCAGCGTATCGATTTCGGGCGCGTCCTCGAGCATTTCGAGCGCCACCGTGCCCTGGCCCGCCATCACCAGCGCGTCATCGAACGGCGGCACATAGACCAGGTTGCGCTGCGCCGCGACGGTGTGCGCATAGGCGCTCGCCTCGTCGAAGCTTTCGCCGTGCAGGATGACGATGGCGCCGTGGCCTTCGGTCTGCTTGACCTTCACCACCGGCGCGAAGCGCGGCATGACGATGGTCGCCGGAATCCCCAGCCGCCTGGCGTGATACGACAGCCCCTGCGCATGATTGCCCGCCGACGCCGCAATGACGCCGCGCGCCCGCTGTTCGGCGTTCAAGGACATCAGCTTGTTGAGCGCGCCGCGCTCCTTGTAGGCGGCAGTGAACTGCAGGTTCTCGAACTTCAGCCAGACATCGGCGTTGGTCAGCTCGCTCAGCGTTTGCGACCGCAGGCACGGCGTGCGGATGACGTTGCTGCCAATCGCCGCACGCGCGGCAACGACATCATCGTAACAGATCGGCAGGCCGGTCTCGGCCTTGGCAAGCGCAGTCATGGGTTGGTCTTTCGTCAGTGTCGCACGCGGCTTTAACGGTTGCGGCGCGGGTTTCCTACCCCTTGCGGGAATCGCGGTGCCGCTGCGGGCGCTGAACTACTCGTTGAACTCGGCCAGATCGGGGATTCGCGTGAAGGCAATCGCCGGCCCCTTCGACTTCGTGCCGCCGCGCGCATCATGCCCGACGGTCACCGCATCGCGGCCGAAGCGGGTGTTCATCCGGTCCATCGCCTCGCTCAGCGCCAGGCGCTTGGCGGTCGCGCGCGGCGCCGGCTCGGCGTCGAACAGGTCGATCTGCGTCGCGCCCACCGGCACCAGGTCGAGCAACGTCACCGCGACCTGGACATAGCGCCGCGCCGCGAACTCGCCGCGCATCGCCGTCCACAGTTCATCAAGCGCCGCGAGCAGCGTGAAATTGTCCTGCACGTGCAGCAGCTTCTTGCCCTCGGACCATTTGTCGTCGCGGCTGCGCGTGTCGCGCGGCACCTCTGCGCGCGCTGTCAGCACCAGCGCGCCGGTGCTGCGCTCCATCCGCCGCAACCGCGTCGCCGCCTTGACCAGCAAACGCCGCGCCACCAGCCGCGCGGCATCGGGCGGGCGCAAGTCGGGGGCCAGCACATGGCTGTGGCCGATGCTGCGCGTGACGGTCGGCACTTCGGGCAGGTCGTGGCCGCGCAGTAGCCAGTGCAACCGCTCGCCCCAGACGCTGCCCCACACCGAGCGCGCCTCGCGCGGGTCGAGCGCCAGAATCCGCGCGACATCGACAATGCCCGCCGCCGCCAGCCGCTTTTCCATGTTGCGGCCGACGCCGGGAATGTCGCCGGGCTTCAGCGTCCGCAACCGGTCGGCGAGTTCGGCTTCGGGCAATATGGTCAGCCCGTCGGGCTTCTTCATGTCGGCGGCGATTTTCGCCAGAAAGCGGTTGGGTGCGACGCCGATCGAGCCCTTGATGAATTCGCCGACGTTCGCTGCCAGCCCGGCCTTGATGCGGCGGGCGAGGTCGGTCACTGCCTCGATGCTGTTTTCATTGTCCATCAACCGGCACGCGACCTCGTCGATCGAACACACCGCGGTGACCGGCACATGGCGTTCGACTTCGGCGATGACTTCGTGGTGGTAGCGCACATATTCGCCGTGGCGCGCCGGCACGATGACGACGTCGCGGCACAGTTCCTTGGCCTTCCAGATCGGCGTGCCGGTCTTGATGCCGAACGCCTTGGCCTCATAGCTCGCGGCAATCGCGCTGGTGCTGTCGGTCATCACCGGCGACACCACCACCGGACGCCCGCGCAGCGCCGGATCAAGCTGCTGTTCGACGCTGGCGAAATAGGAATTGAGATCGAGATAGAGCCAGCGCAGCGGCTTGGCATCCTCTGATCCGGTGGCGTTCATGCAACCAAATATAACCGATTCG
>CALDHQ010000373.1 GCA_937894055.1 uncultured Polymorphobacter sp. | reverse complement strand
CTTCATACTGCGGGGTGTAGCCACAGAAGCTCGCGGTGTTGACCACCAGCAGCGCCTTGCCCTTGTACTGCGCGAACGGCATCGGCTTGCCGTCGATAGTCTGCATGTTGAAGCCGTAAGCGTTGCCGGGCTGCGCGGCAGGTGCGGCGGCGACCGCGACAATCGCGGCGGCGGTCAGGGTCAGCAACTTGAACATTGGCGGTCTCCCGTGAAGTTGGCCAAAGCTGGCGCAATTGTCGCGCCGGCGCAATGGGCGCCGGCGTCGCAGTGCATCACAGCGGTGCGGTCATCGCCTTGAGCCACTTGCCCTGCACGTCATCGAGCAGCGGGCCGACTTCGGCGGCGACGCGCGCGTGATAACTATCGACCCAAGCGCGTTCGTCGGTCGTCAGCAGCGCGACATCGATGAGCGTCCGGTCGATCGGCGCCAGCGTCAGCGTCTCGAACCCGTACATCGGCTTTTCGGCGCCGGGCACGTCGCGTTCGACGACCAGCACGAGGTTTTCGATGCGGATGCCGTATTCGCCGGTTTTGTAATAGCCCGGCTCGTCGGACAGGATCATGCCGGGCATCAGCGGCTCCTCGCCGCCGGTGCCGATGACGGTGGCGATGCGCTGCGGGCCTTCGTGGACCGACAGATAGCTGCCGACGCCGTGGCCGGTGCCGTGCGCATAATCGAGCCCGACTTCCCACAGCGGCAGCCGCGCCAGCACATCGAGCTGGCCGCCGCGCGTGCCCTTGGGGAACACCGCACGCGCCACTGCGATATGGCCCTTGAGCACGCGGGTGAAGCGGTCGCGCATTTCCGCCGTCGGCGTGCCGACCGCCATCGTGCGCGTCACGTCGGTGGTGCCGTCTTTGTACTGGCCGCCCGAATCGAGCAGGAACAGGCTGTTCATCGTGATCGGCAGGTTGGTCGCTTCGGACACGCGGTAGTGGACGATGGCGCCGTTGGGGCCGGCGCCCGAAATCGTGTCGAAGCTCAGGTCTTCGAGCTGGTTGGTGGCGTCGCGGAACTGGCGCAGCTTGGCGGCGGCCTGCAATTCGTCGAGCCCACCCTTGGGCGCTTCGCCGTCGAACCAGTGCAGGAAGCGCGTCAGCGCCGCGCCGTCGCGCAGATGCGCCGCCTTGGTGCCGGCGATTTCGGTCGGGTTCTTGACCGCCTTGGGCAGCACGCACGGGTCGCGGGTTTCGTGGATGCGCGCGCCGCCCGCCGCCAGCCGTTCGAAAATCGCCGCGACCGCGCTCGCCGGATCGGCAACCACGGTCTTGCTGCCGAGTGCTTCGAGTGCATCGCCGAACGCGCTGCGGTCGTGGGTGCGCACGTCGGCGCCCAGATGCGCACGCACCGCGTCGGTCAGCTTGCCGGGTTCGACATACAGGTCGGCGCTGGCGTCGGCGTGGACGATCGCGAACGCCAGCGCCACCGGCGTGCGCGCCACGTCGCGGCCGCGGATGTTGAGCAGCCAGGCGATCGAATCGAGCGCGGTGATGACCACCGCGTCGCTGTTCTGCGTCTTGAGCCATGCGGCGACCGCGGCGCGCTTGTCGGCCGAAGATTGCCCGGCGAGCGCGGCGTCATGGACCTCGAGCGCGGCGCCCGAAGGTGCCGGTCGCGTCGCCCAGACACTGTCGATGGGGTTATGCGGCTGTGCCACCAGCTCGGCCCCGCGTGCCGCCAGCGCCTTGGCGGTCGCCGTCACCCAGCCCTTGGTGTGCAGCCACGGGTCATAGCCGATGCGGTCGCCGGCCTTGGCATTGACCGCCAGCCAGTCGGTCGTCGGCGTTTCGGGGATGCTGATGTAATCGTACAGCGCGCCATCGACCTGCGCGCGCACCTGCAGCGTGTAGCGGCCGTCGGTGAACATCGCCGCCTTGTCGGCCAGCACCACGGCTGCGCCCGCCGAGCCTTCGAAGCCGGTCAGCCATGCCAGCCGCTGGGCATATTCGCCGACATATTCGCTCATATGCTCGTCGGTCAGCGGGATCACGAAACCGGTGAGTTTGGTCGCAGCGAGCGTATCGCGCAGCGCAGCAAGACGGGCGGCATGGGTCGACATGGGCAGGGCTTCCGGGCAAGTTGAGAACCGTTCTTACGCCTTGCAGCGCCACCATGAAAGGACTTGCGATGCGCGATTCGACGAAGGCCGGCCCGATTGTCACCAAGGCGCGCCCGCGCGCGACCAAGGCGGTGGCGCGCTTCAAGCCCGGCGACCTGATTACCGCCGAAGCGCTCAACGGCATCATCGATGCGGTCAACGCGCTCGCCGACCGCGTCGCGGCACTCGAGACGCGTTGCGGCTGAGAGTCGACCTGCGCGCGGCGCGCCGGTAAACAGGGCGGATGATCCACCCGCCCGTCGCTGAACGCCGCCCGCACGCCGTCACTTATCACGGCGTCACCATCGACGACCCCTGGGCGTGGCTGCGCGACCCCGGCTATCCGACCGTCACCGATGCCTCGGTGCTCGCCTATCTCAACGCCGAAAACGACTGGTTCAACGCCTGGGCGAAACCGCGTGCACCGCAGATCGACGCACTGACCGCCGAACTGCGCGGCCGTATCGTCGAGGATGACGCCAGCGTGCCCGCCCGCGACGGCGCCTATGACTATTGGTGGCGCTTCGAAACCGGCGGCCAATACCGGCTGTGGCTGCGGCGCCCTGCCGGTGGCGGTGACGAGCAGCTCATTCTC
Organism: uncultured Polymorphobacter sp.; assembly: GCA_937894055.1. Taxonomy (GTDB): domain Bacteria; phylum Pseudomonadota; class Alphaproteobacteria; order Sphingomonadales; family Sphingomonadaceae; genus Polymorphobacter_A. The sequence goes on along the minus strand of CALDHQ010000373.1, from coordinate 997 downwards.
AGCGAACCGGCGCTGGCCGAGGGCCACGACTATTTCCGCCTCGGTGGCCTGACGGTCAGCCCCGATGGCCGGCTGCTCGCCTATGCGACCGATTGCGACGGTTCCGAACGCTTCACGCTCAAGGTCCGCGATATCGCGACCGGCGCCGACATCGCGACGATTGCCACCAACACCATCGGCTCGCCGGTCTGGGCGGCGGACTCATCGGCGCTGGCCTGGACCGAAGTCGATGAACGTTGGCGGCCGTGGCGCGTGCGGCTGCACCGGCTGGGGCAGGGCGGCGACGATGCCGTGCTGTTCGAGGAGCCCGACATCGGCTTCCGCGTCCACGTCAGCCGCAGCCAGGACCGGAGCCAGTGGCTCATTGTTGTTTCAGACCATGTGACGAGCGAAGTCCACCTCGTCCCCGCCGCCGCACCGCTGACCCCGCCAAAGCTGGTGTCAGCGCGTTCGGCGGGTCGCGAATATGATGTCGATGTGCGTGGGGAAACGCTGTTCATCCGCGCCAACGACACCCACCCCAATTTCCGCATCGTCCGCGCCGCGCTCGACACGCCGGGCGACTGGCACGAAGTCATCGCCGCCAGCGACCGCCACTATATCCGCGGGCTGACGGCATTCACGTCGTACCTCGCGATTTCCGAACGCATCGACGGCCTCGACCAGATCCGCCTGCACCTGAACGACGGCCGCGACCATTATGTTGCCTTCCCCGAAGCGAGCTATACCGCGTCGCTCGGCACCAACGCCGAACCCGACGCGCCGGTGCTGCGGCTCGGCTACAGCTCGATGGTCACGCCGAATACGGTGTTCGATTATGACGTGGCCGCGCAGACGCTGACGCCGCGCAAGATCCAGGTCGTGCCGTCGGGCTATGACGCCAGCGCCTATGAAACACTGCGCCTGACCGCCACCGCACGCGACGGGACGGCAGTGCCGGTGTCGGTGGTGATGCGCCGCGACTTCCCGCGCGACGGCACCGGCAAGCTGCACCTGT
>CALDHQ010000372.1 GCA_937894055.1 uncultured Polymorphobacter sp. | reverse complement strand
GAAGCTGCGGTTCATCGCCTTGCACATGATGTACGACAGGATCGCGCCCGACGACCCGACCAGCGCGCCGGTGATGATCATCGCGGTGTTCTGCAGCGTGAAGCCCATCGCGGCCGCCGCCCAGCCCGAATAGCTGTTGAGCATCGACACGACGACGGGCATGTCGGCGCCGCCGATCGGGATGATCAGCAGGAAACCGATGGCGAAGCTGAGCAGCACGATCGCCCAGAACATCCAGCCGCCAGTGTTCATGCTGACCGCCCACAGGTCACCGTCCGCCGCGACAATCGCCGTCGGGTTCTGGTGCAGCACGAACGCGCCGATCAGCACGATGATGCCGGCGAGCACGCCGAGGTTGATGACATGGCGGAACGGCAGCAGGATCGGCGCGCCGCTCATGTTGCCGTTCAATTTCAGGAACGCGATGACCGAGCCCGAGAAGGTGATCGCACCGATGGCGACGCCGAGGCTGAGCTCGATGCGGCTGACCGGAAAAATGTTGCCGAACGCATCGGCAATGCCGAACGCCCCCGGGTTGAGATACGCCGCGACACCGACGAGCACCGCCGCCAGACCGACGAGCGAGTGGAACGCCGCCACCAGCTGCGGCATGTCGGTCATCTTGATGCGCTTGGCGACGAGCCAGCCGAAGCCGCCACCGATGGCAATCGCGCCGATGATTTCGGGCAGCGACGCGACTTCATGCGTCAGCAGCGTCGTCACCACGGCAATCGCCATACCGATCATGCCGAAACGGTTGCCCTGCTGGCTGGTCACCGGCGACGACAGCCCGCGCAGCGACAGGATGAACAGGACACCCGAAATCAGATAGGCGAGCATCACCCAGGCGGGCGTGGCTGCGGCGGCGTGTTCCATCTTGGTCGTCCCCTAAACGCGTGCACTCATGGCGTTCGGCCGGCTCAGGCCTTCTTGTCTTTTTTCTTGTACATCGCGAGCATGCGCTGCGTGACTGCGAAGCCGCCGAAGATGTTGACGCTGGCGAGCGCCACCGCGACCAGCCCGAGCCACTTCGACGTCGCCGAACCACCCGCCGCTGCCGAAGATGCGATCAGCGCGCCGACGATGATGACGGAGGAAATCGCGTTGGTCACCGCCATCAGCGGCGTATGCAACGCCGGCGTGACGCTCCACACGACATAATAGCCGACGAAACACGCCATCACGAAGATGGACAAGATCGACATGAAATCCATCACGACTGCCTTTCTGATGCTGCCCCAACGGCAGCCACCAACACTTCTGATCCTCCCCCACCGGGGGAGGGGGACCGCGCACTTGCGCGGTGGAGGGGTGCAGCCGCTGCCGCAGCCGCGACCAGACCGGCAACAACACCGTCCAGATCGGTCATGACATCGGCTGCCGACATACGCAGTACCCTGACACCCTGCTCGCGCAGCCAGGCATCGCGCTGTGCGTCATGCCCGGGCGCGCCCTCACAATCATGCGACCGGCCATCGATTTCGACCGCCAATTGCGACTGTGCACAAAAGAAATCAAGGACATAGCGTCCCGCCGGATGCTGGCGGCGGAACTTGATGCCAGCCGGGCGCTGGCGCAGCTTTTGCCACAGCATGGCTTCGGGCAAGCTGAGATTGCGGCGCAAGCGGCGCGCATTTTGAATTGTCGGGGTTGGACCGGTCAGCATGACGCGCATAACCCCTCCACCGCGCGAAGAGCGCGGTCCCCCTCCCCGAAGACGGGGAGGATCAAGAGAGGGAGCCGCTGGCGGTCTATATCCACTGGCCGTTCTGCGTTTCGAAATGCCCCTATTGCGACTTCAACAGCCATGTCCGCGCGACGATTGACGAGGCCGGCTGGCGCGACGCGCTGCTCGCCGACCTCGCGCATGAGGCGGCGCTGCTGTCGGGCCGCCGCGTCACCAGCATCTTCTTCGGCGGCGGCACGCCGTCGCTGATGGACCCGGCGACGACGGGTGCGGTCATCGACGCGGTGGCGCGGCACTGGTCGCTCGACGAAAACTGCGAAATCACGTTGGAGGCCAACCCCAACAGCGTCGAGGCGGCGCGCTTTGCCGGTTATGCCAAGGCCGGCGTCGGGCGCGTGTCGCTGGGGTTGCAGGCGCTCGATGATGCGGCACTCAAGCAGTTGGGCCGCGCCCATTCGGTGCGCGAGGGGCTGGCGGCGCTCGACATCGCGCAGGCGCATTTCGGGCGCGTCAGTTTCGACCTGATCTATGACCGTCCCGGCCAGACGCGCCCAGCGTGGGAGGCCGAACTGACGCGCGCGCTGGGCTTCGGCACCGAGCATCTGTCGCTGTATCAACTGACCATCGAGCCTTCGACGGCGTTCGCGCGGCTGCACGCCGACGGCAAGCTGGTGCTGCCCGATGCCGACACCAGCGCCGACCTGTTCGAGATGACGCAGGCGATGACCGCCGCCGCCGGGCTGCCGGCGTATGAGGTATCGAACCACGCGCGGCCGGGCGCGGCGAGCCGCCACAACCTCGCCTATTGGCGCTACGACGATTACGTCGGCGTCGGTCCCGGCGCGCATGGGCGCCGGCTGGCGACCGCGACCGAGCGCCACAAGAAGCCCGAGAACTGGATTGCCGCGCTCGCCGCGACGGGGTCGGGATTGAATGTCGAAACGCCGCTCGATGCCGGAACGCGCGCCACCGAGGCGCTGCTGATGGGAACGTCGGATGACTGCATCAAGCCTTTTTCCCGTCTGGTGGATGCCATCCACCGGGAGGGCACCAAGGTCTTCATCCAGCTTTTCCACCCCGGCTGGGACCACCACGGCAGCCTGCCGATGGGTTTTGAAATCGGGGGCAAGGAAGTGGATCAGGCCTCGGCTGCTCTGATTACGGACCTCAAACAACGCGGCATGTTGAAGGATACCCTCGTCATTTTCGGCAGCGAATTCGGACGCACCAGCTACTCACAGGGCGGCATCAGCAAAGATCGGAAGAGCGTCGTGTAG
>CALDHQ010000371.1 GCA_937894055.1 uncultured Polymorphobacter sp. | reverse complement strand
GGTCGCGCATCTGTATACGCACCGCGACCGCGACGATGTCGGCGGCGTGCCGACTGCGGTGGTGGCGCTGTGGCGACCGTGGCGACGGATGCGGCTTTAGCGCCAAACAAATGGGTGCAGGGGCAAGCCCCTGCCCGCCGGAGGCCCTGTGCCTCGCTTCCTGTCAGGAGGGCCAAAATGGCCGAAGAATTCACCGGCCGCCTGCGCGAGCAGGTGGTGATCGAGCGCGCGGTGCGCGTGCCAGATGCCAGCGGCAACGCCGCCATCAATTGGGTGCTGCGTGCCGCCGCGCGTGCGGCGCTGGTGCCGATCGAGCGGCCGGCGCCGCTGGTCGGCGAGGCGCGTGTGCGGCGGCCGGCGTATCGCGTGACGATGCGCAGCGTGACCGGGCTGGCATTCAGCGACCGGCTGCGCTGGCGTGGCAGCCATTTCCGCATCGAACAGTTCGGCAGCGACCCGCGGATGCCGGGGCAGATGATGCTGGTGATCGAGGAGTTGGGCGCATGACGATCGACAAGTTGGTGCGACAGGTGTCGGCGCGCGGCGCTGCAGCGGGCGAGGCGGCAGTGGCTAAACTCGCGGCGGCACTGGTGATTGTGGCCGAGGCGGACTTGCCGGGCGTTGCCGTGACGCGCGACGATGCCGGCGTGCAATTGCAGGCGCCCGGTCTGCGCGCGCGGGCGCTGGGGACACGGCGGCAACCGCCCGACCCGCGGCTGCGCGGCACGCTGTCGTTGTTTCGAAACCTGCAGGTGCTGCGATGAGCGGGGCCAGCCTGGCGGTGCAAAACGCACTGGTCGCGGCGCTGCAGGCGGATGCGCTGCTAACCGATACGGTAAGCGGCATTTACGATTCTGTGCCGGTCGCTGCAGCATTGCCCTACGTAACGCTCGGCGGTGACATTGCCAGCGACGCCAGCAGCAAGACCGGCAGCGGGCGCGAGCATCGCGTGATGATCAGCGTCTGGGACGATGTGCCCGGTGTGGCGCGCGTCAAGGCGCTGCTGGCACGTGTCGAGGCGGTGGTGCCAGGCATCGCTGGCGAGCGCGACGGCCATCAGTTCATCAGTGCATTGTTTTTGCGCAATTTTGTCACGCGGAATCCTGATGGTGCGACGCAGGGCGTTGCCGAGTTCCGCATTCGCAGTCAACAAATTGAGGGAAATTGAAATGGCCATCGAAAAGGGAAGCGCATTCCTGCTCAAGGTTGGCGACGGCGCCGACCCGATTGTCTACACGACGATCGCCGGGCTGCGGACGACGCAGATGTCGATCAACGCCGAAACCGTTGTGGTTACCAACAAAGGCTCGGGTGGCTGGCGCGAGCTGTTGTCGGGTGCCGGTGTGCGCTCGGTATCGCTGTCGGGCGCCGGCGTGTTCAGCGGCACAGCGGCCGAGGCGCGCATCAAGGCGAGTGCGCTTGCCGGGACACTCGACGACTATGAAGTCAGCTTCGAAAGCGGCGAGCGGCTGCGCGGTCGGTTTTTGCTCACGCGGCTCGACTATGCCGGCGATTTCAACGGCGAGCGTTCATACACGCTGGCGCTCGAATCCTCGGGCCTGGTTGACGTCGCTTGAGCGCTAACGCCTATCGCGGCGAAGCGGCACTGGATGTCGGTGGCCAGACGCTGGTGCTGCGCCCGACCTTCAGCGCGCTGGTTGCTGCCGAGGCTGAACTGGGGCCGCTGTTTGCGCTGGTCGAGCGTGCGGCTGCCGGCGAGCTCAGGCTCGCCGAGATGGTGGCGTTGTTTTGGCACTGCATTGATGCGCGCCCCGACGGCCTCAGCCGTGAACGCCTCGGCGACGCGCTGGTCGAACTTGGCCTGGCCACCGTGACACCGGCACTGCGTGTGCTGCTGGGACAGGTGCTGCAGGGGCGATGAGCCAAGACCCTGACGCGGACGCGCGCTTCGGCGCTGCCGCGCTGCGCGCCGCGCATCTGGCGACGGCCATGCTGGGCTGGCAGCCGGCGCAATTCTGGAACGCAACGCCGGCGGAATTGCGCACCGCGCTCGGGCTCGATGTGGCGCCGCAGGCGGTGCTCGACCGCGCCGCGCTCGACCGATTGATGGAGGCATTTCCCGATGGATGAACTTGATACGCTGGTGGTGCGCGTGCGCGCCGACACCGCGGGCTTTGCGCGCGACGTCGGCGATATTCGCGGCCAGCTCGAAGGCCCGTTGG
>CALDHQ010000370.1 GCA_937894055.1 uncultured Polymorphobacter sp. | reverse complement strand
CCGGCGAGCGGTGCATCTGCGAGACGATGACGCGCTCGGTGCCGTTGATGATGAAGGTGCCGTTCTCGGTCATGAGCGGCATGTCGCCCATGTAGACGTCCTGCTCCTTGATATCGAGCACCGACCGGGCTTCGGTCTCGGCGTCGACTTCAAAGACGATCAGGCGCAGCGTGACGCGCATCGGCGCCGCATAGGTCATGCCGCGCTGGCGGCATTCCTCGGTGTCGTACTTGGGCTCTTCGAGTTCGTAATGGACGAAATCGAGTTCCGACGTGCCGGCGAAGTCACGGATCGGGAACACCGAGCGCAGCGTCTTTTCGAGGCCCGAGACATAGCCATCGGCAGGGCGCGACCGCAGGAAATGTTCATAGGACTCGCGCTGAACCTCGATGAGGTTCGGCATCTGCACGACTTCGTGGATCTTGCCGAAGGTCTTGCGGACGCGCTTGCGACCGGTGAACGAGGTCGTTGCGACCGGGGTCGATGCTTTGGTTGCCATGTGTCTCTCTCGCCTTTTTCTTCAACGCGCAGGAGCTTGTTCCAACGCGAAAAAGTGCGCATTCCGGGGTCGCCGGAACCGCACCGTGAGCGTGATGATAACCTTGGCCGCCGCCTCCAATTCGTCGCGATCCGTATCGCCAGTCGGATCGTGTCCCGGAGGTGGGCCAAGCGTCGCTATCCCCGTGTGGAGAATCGCGGCGTTTGTTCGTGGGGGAACATATAGGGCGGGTGTTGGATTTTGGAAAGGGGGGTTGTTGGGGATTGCTTCGGATAGGGCGGTGGTTGGCGGCCTGCCGCGGGGCAAGCCCGCGAGTCAGGCTGGTTGGGGCAAGGGGTAGGAAGGAAGATTGCGGCATAGCCGCGCGTCGGACACGATGAAGGGGCGGGAGTTGCCTCCCGCCCCTTCACGTGCCGTCCGGCCTTCGGCGAGTCCGTTGGCTTCGCCCGATTGCTGCGCAATCTGGCTCCAGCCGACGGCCGCCGTGCGGCTTACTTCAGTTCGACAGTCGCGCCGGCTTCTTCGAGCTGCTTCTTGAGCTTCTCGGCTTCAGCCTTGGCAACGCCTTCCTTCACGGCCTTCGGAGCCGATTCGACCAGCGTCTTGGCTTCGGTCAGACCGAGGCCAGTGATGGTGCGGACTTCCTTGATGACGTTGATCTTCTTGCCACCGTCGCCGGTGAGGATCACGTCGAACTCGGTCTGCTCTTCAGCAGCCGGGCCGGCAGCGGCGCCACCAGCGGCCGGGCCAGCAACGGCGACGGCAGCAGCGGCCGAGACGCCCCACTTTTCTTCGAGCATCTTGGCAAGGTCAGCCGCTTCGAGGACGGTCAGGGTCGAAAGTTCTTCAACGAGCTTGTTGAGATCAGCCATGTGTAGTCTCCATTCATGCGCCGCAAATCACGCGGCAATTTCATTTGGGTTGAGCTGCGAAATTGCAGCGTTATGCGGCCTTGGCAGCGTACGCGCCGACGACGCGCGCCAGCTTGCCCGCCGGGGCGTTGACCAGCTGCGCGATCTTGGTCGCAGGTGCCTGAACCAGGCCCACGATCTTCGCACGCAGTTCATCGAGCGACGGCAGTGTCGCCAGCGCCTTGACGCCGTTGATGTCGAGCAACGTTGCGCCCATCGCGCCACCGACGATTTCGAACTTGTCGTTCGTCTTCGCGAAATCGACTGCAACCTTGGCGGCTGCAACCGGATCGGTGGAGGTGGCAAACCCGACAGGGCCGGTCAGCATGTCGCCGAGCGGCTGGTAGGGCGTGCCTTCGAGTGCGATGCGCGCAAGGCGATTCTTGGTCACCTTGAAGGTCGCGCCGGCCGCCCGCATCTTGATCCGAAGATCGGTGACTTGCGCCACCGTCAACCCGTGGTTGCGTGCAACGACGACAACCGAGGTCTCGGACAAAGTCTTGGCGAGGCCGGAAACCTGCTCAGCTTTTTGAGCGCGATCCATAGTCTCTCCTTTGTTTCACCTGCCGGACGATTCCAGCAGGCGGGTGAGCCATGGCGCCAATATCTTTGGGGGATACGGGCTCCAGGGCCCGTCCGAGGGGTCGTCACCGGCACCGCAGCAAGCTGGGAACCGACCGAAAAGCGCCATCGCACGGCACTTGCGGTAAAAACTCTCCCCGTCTCATGCAGGCCCTTTGGGGCTTAAGCTGTCACCAGCACCTGCAATCTCGGACGGTGTGCCACGGGCAAGCCCGCAGCAGAGCGCGTGTCTATAGTGGGATTCGCGCCGTGGTCAAGTTTTGTGGCCTTCAGCCTGCCGGCAAATGAAAAGGGCCGGAGTTGCCCCCGGCCCTTCGCATTTCAATCGGTGTGACAGGTCAGGCGCTGTGGCCGACCGTCGTCGTATCGACCTTGATGCCGACGCCCATCGTCGAGCTGAGCGCGATCTTCTGCAGATACTTGCCCTTGGCACCCGACGGCTTCGAACGGACAACCGCATCGAGCAGCGCGTCGAAGTTGGCGCGCAGCGCTTCGATCGGGAAGCTCGCCTTGCCGATGCCGCCATGGATGATACCGGCCTTTTCGACGCGGTATTCAATCTGGCCGCCCTTGGCCGCTTCGACAGCTTCCTTGACGTTCATCGTCACGGTGCCGAGCTTGGGGTTGGGCATCAGACCCTTGGGACCGAGCACCTTGCCGAGACGGCCGACCAGACCCATCATGTCGGGCGTGGCGATGCAGCGATCGAAGTCGATCTTGCCGCCCTGGACGATTTCGAGCAGGTCTTCGGCGCCGACAACGTCAGCACCCGCAGCAAGGGCTTCTTCAGCCTTGGCGCCACGTGCGAACACGCCGACGCGCACGGTCTTGCCGGTGCCCGACGGCAGCGTCACGACGCCGCGGACCATCTGGTCGGCGTGGCGCGGATCGACGTTGAGGTTGATCGCGACTTCGATGGTTTCGTCGAACTTGGCGGTGGCGTTGGCCTTGACCGAGTTCAGCGCGACATCGAGGTCGTAGAGCTTGTCGTTGTCGACGGTGGCGGCGAGCGCCTTGTACTTCTTGGTTGCGGCCATTGGATCAGCCCTCCACTACTTCGAGGCCGATCGAACGGGCCGAGCCCTCGATCGTCTTCATTGCCATATCGATGTCGTTGGCGTTCAAATCCGCCATCTTGATCAGCGCGATTTCGCGGATCTGCGACTGCTTGATCTTGCCGGCGAACGCGCCCTTGCCCGGCGTCGTGCCGCCCGACTTCATGCCCGCGGCTTGCTTGATCAGGAACGACGCCGGCGGCGTCTTCGTGATGAAGGTGAAGCTGCGGTCGGCATAAACCGTGATCACGGTCGGGATGGGCGTACCCTTCTCGAGCGATTCGGTCTTGGCGTTGAACGCCTTGCAGAATTCCATGATGTTGACGCCGCGCTGACCGAGCGCGGGACCAATCGGCGGGCTCGGGTTGGCAGCGCCAGCCTTCACCTGCAACTTGATGTAACCGGTAATCTTCTTTGCCATTTTCGGCACTCCTTATGTGGTGCAAACGACAACCGAGGTTGCCTCCCACTTCCAAATCCCGCCTTGCAGCGGAAACCTTACTTCGGCTTTTCGACCTGCTCGAACGCGAGCTCGACGGGCGTTGCGCGCCCGAAGATCGACACCGAAACCTTGACCTTGCCATGATCGAAATCGAGTTCTTCGACCATGCCGTTGAAACTGGCGAACGGACCGTCGAGCACCTTGACCTGGTCGCCGATTTCGAAATTGACCTTGAGCTTGGGCTTGGCGGTCGACACCGCTTCCTCGGCCTTGGTATTCAAAATCCGCGCCGCTTCGGCTTCGGTAATCGGTTGCGGCTTGTTCTGCTGACCGAGGAAGCCCGTCACCTTCGGCGTGTTCTTCACGAGGTGATAGACGTCATCGTTCATGTTGAGCTTGGCGAGCACATAGCCCGGGAAATACTTGCGGTCCGACGTGACCTTCTTGCCGCGGCGCACCTCGGTGACCTTTTCGACGGGCACTTCGATGGCGTCGATGAAGGCATCGAGGCCCATGCGCGCGGCTTCGATCTGAATCGCTTCGCGGACCTTGTTCTCAAAGCCCGAATAAGCGTGAATGATGTACCAGCGCGACGGCATTGATCCAAACTTCCCTTATGCTGCCTAAGCGACGCGTCAGGACGCGAAGCTGAGCAGGAACTTGACCGACCAGCCGAGAATCTGATCGACGCCCAGGAAGAAGATCGACAGCACCGTGGTCATGATCAGCACGAAAATCGTCGTGGTGATCGTCTCGCGACGCGTCGGCCAGCTGATCTTGGCAGTTTCGGCGCGAACTTGCGCAACGAACTCACCCGGGGTCGTCTTGGCCATCTCAACCTTCCCGCCTGAACGGTAAAACAACAAAAACCAGCCCGGGCCGCGCTGCACCGGTCACTGTGACCGCCGCCCGCGAAACCGCGGCTGGGCATCCAACCCAACTTCGTACCCGTCCCGGCCGACTTCAAGGCCTGAACGGTCCCGGAGCATGGCAGGAGTGGAGGGATTCGAACCCCCGGCCCTCGGTTTTGGAGACCGATGCTCTACCAGCTGAGCTACACTCCTCCGGGTCCGAGACGGGCGGCTATACCGATACGGGCTAAATCTCGCAAGTGCCTTGTGGCACAACGGCTAAGCTTTGCTGCGGTCAAGCAACACCGCCGCGAGCAGATCGGCGGTGACATTCGCCACCGTCTTGAAGATGTCGGGTATTGTATCGATCGCGATCAGCAGTGCCAGTCCTTCGACCGGCAGCCCGAGCGCTTCGAACAGCGGCACCTGCATCAGCAAGCCGGCGCTGGTGATGCCCGGCGTGCTCAGCGCCAGCAACACGCCGTAGCCCGCCGCCAGCGCAATCGCCGCCGGCCCGAGCGGGATGCCGTACAGCGTCGCGACAAACGTCACGCCGAGCAGCAAGCTGACCGCCCCTTGCAGCTTGAACGTTGCCGCCGCCAGGGGCAGCACGAAGGCGCTAACCGGTTCGGACACACCGAGCGGGCCGCGCGCCGCGGTCAGCATCGACGGCAGCGATGCCAGCGACGACCGCGATGCGAACGCCACCAGCTGCGCCGGCAGAATGCCGCGCGCAAACCGGCCGATCGACACGCCGCCCAGCGGCGCCAGTGGATACAGCGCCAGCGTCAGCACCGAATAGGCGATGATGCTCACCGCGAAGAACAGCAGCAGCGCCGTCGCCGCGGCACCGCCAAGCTTGGCGCCGACCACCGCACCGAGCCCGAAGACGCCGATTGGCGCAAGAATCAGCACCCAGCCGACGACGATCATCATCGCGTCGCCCAGCCCCTTGAAGAAACCGATGACCGGCGCCGCAACCGCGTCGGGCAACCGTCCGAGTGCTGCGGCAAAGATCAGCGTGAACACCAGTAGCGGCAGGATGGCGCCGTCGGCGGCGGCCTTGATGATGTTGGCGGGCACCAGCGACAACAGCCAGTCGCGCGGGGTCAGCGCCGCACCTTCGGGCAGTGCGGTGCTGTTCGCCAGCAACGCCGCGGTGTCGGCGGGGTCAAGTTTCAATCCGCCCCACAAATGCGGCGTGACGAATGCCGCGATAGTGGCGACGACAATCGCCAGCGCCGCGAACACCGCGAACGCCCGGGCGCCAAGCTTGCCGGTGGCGCCGCGCTCGCCGCCCGCAACCGCGACGATGAGCAGCGCCGCAATCAGCGGCACGATCGTCATGCGCAACCCGTTGACCCAGAGCTGGCCGACGGGTTCGACGAGTTTGACGGCGAGGCTGTCGGGCGCGAGGAGGCCAAGGAGCAGGCCGGCGACGAGGCCGAGGAGAACGCGCAGCACGGGTGATTTGTGGAGTTGCGACATGGTGTTGGGCCCCCTGTGGGGGAAGGTAGCGGGGTGTTGGGGAGCAGTCGAGGGCGTTAGGCGCGTCGTGGCAAAGCCACGCCGTCGGACGGGTTCGTCGGCTTGGCGCCTCCGCCCCGCCGGCCGGCCTTGCGCGAGTCCGCGCCGAAGGCAAAATTCGCTGCGCAAATTTCGACTTCGGCGCTGGCCGCGCTAGCGGCTGAAATACCTCGCATAAGCCGGCAACGTCAAAAACGGCGCCAGTTCATCCGCCAGCGTCAGCGTCGTGAACACGTCGGCGGCTTCCTTGAACTTGCCGGCTTCGAAGAAGTTGCCGCCGACTTCGGCCTTGAGGACTTCCATCTGCTCGTCAACGACGCGTTCGATCAGTGCGTCATCGACGGTTTCGCCGGAGTCGAGCTTCGCGCCGACCTTGCGCCACTGCCACAACTGCGTGCGGCTGATTTCGGCGGTGGCCGCATCCTCCATCATGTTGTGCAGCGGGGCCGCACCGACGCCGCGCAGCCAGCTGGCGATATAGGCGATGCCGACGTTGACGTTCATCGACAGCCCGGCGAGCGTCTTGGGGCCTTCGGGGGCCGTGGTCAGTTCCTCGGCGGTGACGCTGCCGGCGGGAATCTTCGACAGCTGGTTCGGGCCGGGCATGACGCGGTCGAAGACCTCCATCGCGACGCCGACGAGGCCGGGGTGCGCGACCCAGGTGCCGTCGCAGCCGTCGGTGGCTTCGCGTTCCTTGTCGGCGCGGACCGCAGCATAGGCCTTTTCATTCGCGGCTTCGTCGTTCTTGACCGGGATGAACGCGCTCATCCCGCCCATCGCGTGCGCGCCGCGCTTGTGGCAGGTGCGGATGACGTGCAGCGCATAGGCGCGCATGAACGGCACCGTCATGTTGACCGCGGCGCGGTCGGGCAGGACATGGCTGGCGTCGTTGCGGAAGGTCTTGATGTAGCTGAAGATATAGTCCCAGCGGCCGCAGTTGAGCGCGGCGATATGGTCGCGCAGTTCGAACAGGATTTCGTCCGCCATGAACGCGCCGGGCAGCGTTTCGATGAGCACTGTCGCCTTGATGCTGCCGAGCGGCAGGCCAAGCGCCGACTGCGCGAACACGAAGACGTTGTTCCACAGCCGCGCTTCGAGATAATGCTCGATCTTCGGCAGATAGAAATACGGGCCCGAGCCCTTGGCGATCAGTGCCTTGGCGTTGTGGAAGAAATACAGCCCGAAATCGAACAGTGAGCCCGACACCTGCTGGCCGTCGACGACCATATGCGCTTCGGGCAGGTGCCAGCCGCGCGGGCGGGCGATCAGCGTCGCGGTGGTATCATTGAGCTTGTAGGTCTTGCCCTTGTCCTCAAGGCTGATCGTGCCGGCGCAGGCATCGCGCAGGTTGATCTGGCCTTCGACCATGATGTCCCAGGCCGGGGTCGAGGCATCCTCGAAGCACGCCATATAGCATTTGGCGCCCGAATTGAGCGCGTTGATGACCATCTTGCGATCGACCGGCCCGGTGATTTCAACGCGGCGGTCCTGCAGGTCGGCGGGCGACCCCGCGACCTTCCAGTCGCCCAGCCGCACCGCCAGCGTTTCGGGCGCGAAGTCGATCGGGTTGCCGGCATCGAACCACTTCTGGCGATTCTCGCGCGCGCCGAGCAGCGCCTGGCGCGTCGGCTCGTACATGCGGTGCAGGTTGGCGACGAACGTCAGCGCGTCGTCGGTCAAGATGGTTTCATAGCCCGGCTTCATCACGCCGGTAATCGTCACGCCTGCAACTGCCACAAGTGTCTCCTTCAACCTTCAAACCGAAACGGGGTCACCCCGCGCGAACGTTCATCGAACCGCAACCGCGTGCCCGCCGGGGCAATGCTGCGCTGCCGGCAACCGGTGCGCGCACACGCCGCGCACCCAAGACCGATCGGCACAGCCGGCGTGGTGTCGAGTTCAAGCCCGTGCGCATAGACCAGCGCGCGCGCATGCGCCAGTTCACATCCGAGCGCGATGACAAATTCCGGCCGCGTCGACCCGAACGGCATCGCGAAAGTCCGCACGGTGCGCGCAATCGTCAGGAAGCGGCCGCCGTCTTCGGTTTCGACAACCTGGCGGACGATGGCACCGGGCCGGTCGAACGCGGTGTGCACCGCCCACAACGGACAACCGCCGCCGTGCTGCGCCAACGGCGTGTTGAACGCCGACAGCCGTTTCGAGACATTGCCGGCGCGGTCGAGCCGCATCAGGAAAAACGGCACGCCGCGCGCGCCCGGGCGCTGCAACGTCGTCAGCCGGTGCGCGACCTGTTCGAACCCCGCGCCGAATCGCGCCTGCAGCAGCTCGACGTCATAGCCCAGCGCCTCGCAGCTGCCGACGAAGCGGCCATAGGGCATCATGATGGCCGCCGCGGCATAGTTCGCCAGCACCTGCACGCCGATGCGTGCGCCGGCGCGGTCTTCGGCACCGTCGCTGAGGTCGGCACCGATCAGCGCCGCATCGATGACGGGGCGCAATTCGCTCAGCGCCAGCTGGCAGGCGATGTGAAAGCGCCGCGATGACGCATCGAGCCCTTCCGACAGCTGCAACTGCCGCGCGTGCAGGTCGAGCCGGCGCAGATGGTCGGGCATGACATCGACGGGCAGCACGCGCACCGTCAGCCCGTGGCGGACGCGCAGCCGGTCGGTCATCGCGGCGCTGAGATCGGCCGACGCCAGCCGCAGGTCATCGGCAAGTGCCTCGCACGCTGCGTCAAGTTCGGGGAAGTGGTTGCGGCGGTCGCGCAGCAACTGTTCGACGCGTTCGACCGGCCCGGCGACTGTCGGCGCGGCGCTTTGCTGCTTGGCAACACCACTAGCGACCAGCGCATGCAGCCGCAGCAGCGCGGCAGCGACACCGGGCGCCGAGGCAGCGACTTCGGCGAGTTCGGTGCGGCCGGCGCTGATGCCGGTCAGTGCCGGATCGGCGAGCACGCGA
>CALDHQ010000369.1 GCA_937894055.1 uncultured Polymorphobacter sp. | reverse complement strand
TGACCCGGTGGAAGGACTAACACCTGCTACTGCAAAGCTCAAGCAGTAGCTGCACCGCCGATCCTTTGCCACCTGTCACCAGCGACCTGTGCTTCGCCGCGATTTTGCAAGTCAACGAGATGCGCAAGCACAGACCGCCCGGCCGCCCCTGTCAGGCGGGGATCGAGTCCCTTGTACATGGCGGCGACCATAGCGGGGATGTGCCCTTCACCGTTTTCTAGCAAATTCAGTATCTGTCGCTCTCGCTGCCGCCGGTGCCCGATCATACCACGCACCAGTTGACGGGGATTTTCCACTGCCGGACCATGGGCAGGATAATAAATCCGGTCTTCGCGGTCATAGAGCTTTTGCAAGCTTTCCATATAGGCCGCCATATCGCCGTCGGGCGGACTAACCACGCTGGTTGACCATTTCATCACATGATCGCCGGTGAACAGCGCCTTCTCCTGCGCCAGCGCGAAACACAAATGGTTCGAGGTATGGCCCGGCGTGTGCAGCGCGGTCAGCGTCCAGTCGGGACCGGAAATGCTGTCGCCATCGGCCATCACCGCGTCAGGCGCATAGGTCGCATCGAAACCGGCGTCGGCGCGCGGGCCGTCATCGGCGAGCACCAGCGGCGCGCAGCCGGTGATGCGCGCGCCCGTGGCCGCCGCCAGCGCCGGTGCGGCGGGCGAATGGTCCATGTGCGTGTGGGTGATGGCGATATGGCTGACGGTCTTGCCGGCGACCGCGTCGATCAGCGCGGCGATATGCGCGGGCTCGGCGGGGCCGGGATCGATCACCGCGACAGTGTCACCGCCGCCGATGATATAGGTGCCGGTGCCGATATAGGTGAACGGCGACGGGTTCTTCGCCAGCACGCGCCGGATCAGCGGGGTCAGTTGCTCGATGCGGCCATAGGGCGCGTTGGCAACAAGGTCATCGGCGGTGCTCATGGCGCTGATGTGGCAGTGTGGCGCGCGAATGTGAAGGGGGCGCGGCACAAACACGCATTTGCCCGTATTGCCCATGTCCGTATTGCCCTGCGCGGCCAATGCATTAAAGCTGCGCTCAAATCAGCCTTGGGAGTGGCAGCATGCGTGACGCGTTCGATTTCATCATTGTCGGTGCAGGATCTGCCGGGTGCGTGCTCGCCAACCGGCTGTCGGCCGACCCGAAGAACCGCGTGTTGCTGCTCGAAGCCGGCGGCAAGGACAACAAGACGATGGTCAACATGCCCGGCGGCATCGCGACCATCCTGCCGCCCGACAACAAGAGCCCGCTCAACTGGGGCTATTGGACGGTGCCGCAGCCGACGATGGGCGGACGCCAGATGTACTGGCCGCGCGGCAAGGTTGTCGGCGGCTCGTCGTCGATCAACGGCATGGTCTATATCCGCGGCCACAGCAGCGACTATGACCGCTGGGCGCAACTCGGCCTGACCGGCTGGGGCTGGGCCGATGTGCTGCCGTATTTCCGGCGCAGCGAGGACAGCGAGCGCGGTGCCGATGAATTCCACGGCAAAGGTGGCCCGCTGCACACCGAAAAGCGCGCGCTGCCCAACGACCTGATCAGCGTGTTCCTCGATGCCGCGCAGCAGGCCGGCATTCCGCACACCGATGATTTCAACGGACCGCAGTTCGAAGGCGCCGGCATCTACGATTCGACGATCAAGAACGGCAGCCGCTGGTCGGCAGCGCGCGGCTATCTGACGCCGGTCATGGGCCGCCCCAACCTTGAGGTCCGCACCGATGTCCAGGTCGAGCGCGTGACGTTCGACGGCAAGCGCGCCACCGGCGTCGCCTATGTCAAGGACGGCAAGCGCATCGAGGTGACCGCGAACGAGACGATCCTGTGCGGCGGCGCGATCAATTCGCCGCAGATTTTGATGCTGTCGGGCGTCGGGCCGGCGGCGCACCTGAAGTCGGTGGGCATCGATGTCGTGCATGACAGCCCCGATGTCGGCAGCAACCTGCAGGACCATCTCGACGTGCAGGTGCAATGGCATTGCACCCAGCCGGTGACGCTCAACGGCACACGCTCGATTTTCACCCAGGCGGCAGCGCTGGGGAAGTGGATTTTCGCCAAGACCGGCCCGGCAAGCTATATCCCGACACCGGCGGGTGCATTCGTGTCGACGCGCGAAGGGCTCGCCGCGCCGGATATCCAGATGCATTTCATGCCGCTGGTCGGCGCGCCGCACGGCCGCGAGAAGATGGGGCCGCAGCATGGCTACCAGATCCACGTCTGCCAGGTTCGCCCCGAAAGCCGCGGCACGATCCGGCTGGCGTCGAACGATCCGTTGGCACCGCCGTTGATTGATGCCAACTATCTGTCGGCACCCGAAGATGTCGACACCATCGTCAAGGGCATCGAAATCGCGCGGCGCATTGGTGCCAGCGCAGCGTTTGCGCCCTTCCGCGGCGAGGAAGTCTGGCCCGGTCCGGCAGCGGCGGCAACGCGCGAAACGCTCGTCGAGGCGATCCGCAACTGGGGCGAGACGATCTACCACCCGGTGGGCACCTGCCGCATGGGCGCCGATGCCGATGCCGTGCTCGACGGTGAGTTGCGCGTGCGCGGGGTCAGCGGGCTACGCGTCGTCGATGCCAGCGTCATGCCGTATCTGGTGTCGGGCAATACCAACGCGCCGACCATCATGATCGCCGAAAAGGCCAGCGACTTGATCCTGGCGGCGCGTGCGCAGGCAAAGGCGGCGTGACCACGGTGATGCCATGACGGACGGCCCGGGCATCGAGATTGACGGCGTCGAGTGGCGTGTCGAGCCCGGGCTAACCGACTATGCTGCCGCGCTCGCATTCATGCAGGCGCGCGTCGACGACATCCGCGCCGGTACCGGCCGCGAACGTATCTGGCTGGTCGAGCATCCGCCGGTTTATACCGCCGGCACCAGTGCCAAAGCTGACGATTTGATCGACCCGGCACGTTTCCCGGTCCATGTCGCCGGTCGCGGCGGCCAATACACCTACCATGGCCCGGGCCAGCGCGTTGTCTATGTGATGCTCGACCTCGAACGCCGCGGGCGCGACGTGCGTTGCTTTGTCACGCAGCTCGAACGCTGGATCATCCGCGTGCTGGCGCAATTCGACGTGGCGGCAAAGGTCGCACCAGGGCGCGTCGGTGTATGGGTCGACACGACGCGCGGCGAGGAAAAGGTTGCAGCCATCGGCGTGCGTGTGCGGCGCTGGGTCACGCTGCACGGTGCCGCGATCAACGTCGATCCCGACCTGACGCATTTTGGCGGCATCGTGCCGTGCGGCATCGCCGATCACGGCGTCACAAGCCTGCGGGCATTGGGCCAGAAAACCACGATGGCTGAGGTGGATGCGGCGCTCGAGGCGACGTTTCCAAGCTTTCTTGCGGCCTTGGTGTCGTGAAAATGTCACCCTTGCTGGCAAATTTTGGCGCTGCAGCAATGCCCCTTGAGGCGCATCACGTTTACGTTTAATGTCTACCTCGGTTAGGGGATAAGGGCTGAACCTAAACCGCAGGTATCTTGCTCAGGACTATTGGGAGAAAATCATGACTGAATTCGCACAGAAGCTGAAGACCGTCACGCTCGTTGCTGGCGTTGCGCTGCTCGTCGTCGCATGCGGCGAAAAGAAGGCTGAAACCACCACCGAAGTGACGACGACCGAAGCTCCGGCTGCTGACGCCATGGCTGCCGCTCCGGCAACCGACACGGCTGCTACCGACGCTGCTGCCGCTGCTGCAACGGCGACCGATGCTGCTGCAACGGCCACCGACGCTGCTGCTGCCGCGAGCACCGCTGCTGACGCTGCGGTTGCTGCTGCTCCGGCTGCTGACGCTGCTGCACCGGCTGCCAAGTAATCAACGGTTAATCCTTGATTATCGGAAAGGGCCGCCAGAAATGGCGGCCCTTTTTTTTGTCCTATGCTGCTGTTTCGCGCAGTTTCGGCTGGTGAATATGCCGGCTGGGCTGACGGCGCCCCAATCGCAGCATTGACCTGCACGCGCGGCTTGTAGAAAACAGGTTTGCAAGGGGCTGGCGATATCAAAGCCCCGGTGTTGGCCGACCTTCTGACGAGGCATTGTGATGAAAACTTCGGGCGTATTTCTGGCGACTGCGGCGCTGACTGCGCTGCTGATGAGTGGTGCCGGCGCTGCTGCGACCAAGAGCAGTAAGCCCGCAGCCGCCAAGCCCAAGCCGACTGCAGCAGTAGCACCGGCAGCGGAGCCTGTCGTCGCGACCAAACGCGGCCCATCGGCCCCCCAGGCTGTCAAACTGCGTCAAACCACAGCAGCTGAAGCCGAGGCCAATGCTGTTTGGAATATCCGGGCAGCGCTGAATATTGCCGCGCTCCAGTGTCAATTCCTGCCGTTCCTGGCCACTGTGAAGACGTACAACGACATTCTGCGTCATCATTCGGAGGAACTGAATCAGGCACGGCTGACGATGCTGGATCACTTCAAGCGCTACGATGGCGCCAAGTACCAGACCAGTTTCGACCAATATACAACCCGGACGTACAACAGCTTTTCGACAATCGATGCTCAGCTGCCTTTTTGCGAAGAAGCCGGTGTCGTCGGTCGCGAGATTCTATCGCTCCCCAAGGGTGGTTTCGGCAAGGCAGCACTTCGTTTAAATCCTGAAATGCGCCTGTCGCTGGAACCCGGCGTCGGCCTGCCTAAATCGCTGATTATTGTTGACATTACGCCGCGTCCGCTGCCTGAATTCGGCGCTTAAGCCACAGCTGGTAGCCAAGGTCGGGACGTTGGTTCACTAGGGTTCCGTGTCCCCCTCCCCCCGGCGTTATGCCACGCGAGGATGGCGTCCAACGCGCGGACTGTTCCGCCCATATCATCTAGCAGCTTCGCTCGAAGGCTTCGGGTTTCACGACGTGCGGCCACTTTGCTGCCGGCCGGACAGATCGGCACGCGGCTCCAGAATTCCAACGCAGCCTGCTCGACGCGTGCACCAGAATTGACGCTCGCAGGCGCTTATCCAACAGCACCAGGCACAAAAAAACGGGGCTGCTCTTGCGAGCAGCCCCGAATTTTTCAACCGAATGTCGGCTGGATTACTGCGGCGTGCAGGGACCGCTCGACACCGGTGCCGGAGCGCCGCTGAAGGTGATCTCGACACGACGGTTCTGCGGTTCGCGGACACCATCGGCGGTCTGAACGAGCAGGTTCGTTTCACCGAAGCCCTGCGCGGTCATTGCGCTTTCAGGAACGCCCTTGGTCGCCATGTAGGCCTTGACCGCATCAGCACGACGCTGCGAGAGACGCAGGTTGTAGTCGGCGGTACCCGAAGTATCGGTGTAACCGGCGAGTGCAACACTGGTCTGGCCCGTTGCAGCGAACTGCTCAGCGGCGCGATCGAGGATTGCCTGTGCTTCCGGCGTGACGATCGACTTATCCCAGTCGAAGAAGACGAGGAACGGTCCAGGCGTCACAGCAGCCGGCGGGCACGGGGGCGGCGGCGGCGGCGGCGGCGGCGGCGGCGGCGGCGGCGGCGGCGGAGCGGCTTCTTCGTAGAAGTTGTAGGTGAAGCCAATCATCAGGCTGTTGCTGACGAAGTTGTTTTCGAACAACACGCCATTGGTGCTGTATGTTTGCACGTTCGGCGCGTTGAAGTAGCGATACTTCAGCGCCACATCGACGTGCTTGGTCACCGACTTGCGAATGCCCGCCAGCAGCTGCCAGGCAATGCCGGTGTCGCTGTCATCGAGGAACTGAGAATTGTACTTTACCAGCTGGTTTTGCGAGTTCTTGACTTGCGCAATACCGATGCCACCTCCAAGGAAACCGCTCCAAGCGAAATCTTCGTGGCCGCCAAAGTCAACCATGCCGTTCAGCATGAACGACAGAACCTCAGCGTTGCCATCGGCACCTTCGTAATTGCCCGTTGGCGGAACACCAATAGACCCATCAGGCATCGTTATCGCCGGGATCACGCCGCGAACGCCAATCGACTGAAGGTTCGAATTACGATAGCCGAGTTCGAATTCGGTGCGGATTACACCGAAGTCATATCCGACGACGCCATCAATATCATAACCAATTTCGTAGGTGTTGTGCATCCCGTTCACGGCAGTGAACGTACCAGCCGCATTGGTCAGATCGAAGTTAGTTGCATTGACGAGCATCGCACCAGCATCAAGACCGGCATACCAAGCCTTGTCGCGTGCCAATGTCGGACCAGCAAGTGCAGTCGTGGCAAGTGCCAGCGCTACAGCAAATTTCCGCATGTTGTACCCCTTTCGTTATTCGCGCCTCAATCGAAGCCCGGAAGAGGTCTAGCGGAGGCCATGGTCGCGTGCAAGCGCGGAAACATCGAATCCTGTTGCAACCAAACAACAGTGCGGCACTAACTCACAGTACACAGGCGGCGTTCAGCTTGCGTAAGCCCCATGTTGGGGATCGACAAAATTGCTGCGCTGGCTGCGGCGTCGGTTGTCGTACCGCCGCTTAGGGAAGGTATAGCAGGTGCAGCGGGCGCGCGCCCCTATCCGCAACGCGCGCCGGCTATGCTTCGGACATCCAGTCGTCATCTGTTCGCACGGCGAACACGCCGAGATCAGCCACCCCGGCTAAACAACCTGCAACCGACGTGGCAAGGGGCCGGCCGCTTTCACTAAAGGTGGCAATATCAGTGGCATGCCTGGTCCATTCGGCCGTTGCCCTTGCGCCGATAGTCCACGCGACACTCGGCAATGGACCTACTGTCTGCGTATGCTGCTACACGCACAGCACCGACAGATGTAGAAGGGCGTTGTTGTGCGCTGTGGTCTCGTAGTGGGTGAATTCCTTTTGGGCCTGGCCTTCAGCAATAATTGGAAGTTCGTACCGGCGACTCAATTCCGACCTCGACTTGTCCTTTCGGTTTGTGATTCATGGAAAGTGCTGCCGCACACAATTGACATTATTCTGCGCAATTGCGCCTGCGCCCGTATCATCCAGGTCGCATGCTTGTCGGACCCGCAGATCAATTGGCACAGTCCCATTGATGCCGTAGGCTAAGGGCTCGGCAGCGGCATAATTCTCAAATGGGCTCATGGTATTCGCACCGCAGTCCAATTGCCCGTCTTGGCAAAGTTCGACATGGTAGCGCTCCGAATCCTGGGCGAGCGATGCGTCTGGGGCGTCGGTCCAGCCAAAGCCAGCGCGGCTACGGCGTACCCAACTGACCGCAATGCC
>CALDHQ010000368.1 GCA_937894055.1 uncultured Polymorphobacter sp. | reverse complement strand
AGACCGCCGAAACGGCGCTTGGCACGTTGATGGGGCTTAAGCGCTACTGGCGCTGACCACGCTGTGGTGCCTCGTCAATCGTCGCGCTCGCATTTATGCAATCGCTTGCATTGACGCAAAACCGGCGGCATTCAGGGCAAATTCGTTCTGTGGGGACTGGAATCACCGATGCGCCTATTGCCGTTGTTTTGTGCGCTACTGATGGCCGTGCCGGCATTGGCGTTCACGCCGCCGCCGTGGACACGCAGCGCCAACATCTATGAGGTCAATGTCCGGCAGTTCTCACGTGACAGCGGCTTCAATGCCGTCACCGCAGAAATCCCGCGGCTGCAGAAAA
Source organism: uncultured Polymorphobacter sp. (assembly GCA_937894055.1). Lineage (GTDB taxonomy): Bacteria > Pseudomonadota > Alphaproteobacteria > Sphingomonadales > Sphingomonadaceae > Polymorphobacter_A. Next base: position 6,807 of record CALDHQ010000368.1, on the reverse strand, counting down.
TGGGCGTCAAGATCCTGTGGATCATGCCGATCCAGCCGATCGGCGTGAAGGAACGCAAAGGCGAACTCGGCAGCTACTATGCCATACGCGATTACAAGGGCATCAACCCCGAATTCGGGACGCTCGATGATTTCAAGCGGCTGGTCGCCACCGCGCACGCGCACGACATGAAGGTGGTGCTCGACTGGGTCGCCAACCATACCGCTTGGGACAATGCCTGGGTCACGCAGCACCCCGACTGGTACCAGAAGAACGCGCAGGGCCAGATCAGCGGCTATGTCTATGACAGCGGCACCTCGCTCGAACATTGGGACGATGTCGTCGGGCTCGACTATCGCAACAAGGCGCTGTGGCCGGCGATGATCGACGCGATGCGCTATTGGGTCGATGTCGCGGGCATCGATGGCTTTCGCGCCGATGTTGCCGGGCGCGTGCCGGTACCGTTCTGGGTCGCCGCGCGCACCGCGCTTGATGCGCCCAAGCCGCTGTTCTGGCTGGCCGAAGGCGATGCCCCCGATCTCGCGCAGGCGTTCGACATGGTCTATGACTGGGACTTCGCGCACCTGATGCAAAAGGTCGCCAAGGGCAAGGCAAGCGCCGCCGATCTAGCCGCCTATGTCGAACATCCGCGACTGCAATATGCGCCCGACACTTACCGCATGCGCTTCACCAGCAACCATGACTTCAACAGCTGGGCGGGCAGCGATCCCGAACTCTACGGCCCCGGCTTCAAGGCGTTCGCGGTGCTCGCGGCCACCCTGCCCGACATGCCGCTGATCTACGGCGGGCAGGAAGCCAGCCTCAACAAGCGGCTGGAGTTCTTCAAGCGTGACCCGATCGACTGGCGCGGCACCTCGCTCGCCGACTTCTACGCCGGCTTGCTGCGGCTCAAGACCGACAACAAGGCGCTGTGGAACGGCACCGCCGGCGGCAAGCTCGTCATGCTCGCCACCGGCAATCCGGATGTCATCGCCTATGACCGCGTGCGCGACGGCAACCGCGTCCGCGTCATCGCCAATCTGTCGGGCAAGTCGGCGGCCTTCAGCATCGACGGCAAGCAGCGCACCCTCGCCGCGTGGGACTATGCCTTCGCCGTCGACTAGTGCGTCGGGACATGCGCGTTGTCGATATTGCATTCGCCGCGCGCTTCCAGCATCGTTCGCCGATGCGACGCCTTGCGGGAACCTTGCTGCTGCTGACCGTTTCGGCCTGTCATACCACGGGCCCGGTTGCGCCGCCGCAGGCACCGCCGCCATCGCCGCTGATCGGCACCTGGGGTCTTGAGGCCGATCAATGCCAGGGCGACAACGCGCTGGCGTTCGACAGCAACGGCAAATGGTCGGCGTATCGCACTGGCGGGAACTGGCGCCTCGACGGTACGACGCTGACGATCATGACGACCAGCGTCGAAAACGACAATGGCCAGACAATCACCGTCGCGAACCCGCAGGACCAGCGCCAGCAGATCAGTTTCCCGGCCAATGACCGGCTGGTCATGGTTGCCAAAGACGGCAAGACGACCCGGCTCAAGCGTTGCCGCTAGCGCAGTTGCCCCGCGACATGGGCTGCCCCCTTCCCGCTCGGGTCAGATCAAGCTAAGGCAGCCGCGATGCACGCACCCGTTCAAGTCCTGATCGTGGCCGCTGGCCGGGGTTTCCGCGCCGGCGCCGGTGGTCCCAAACAATATCGGCCGTTGGGCGGCCAGACTGTGCTGCGCCACGCTGTCGAGGCGCTGCAAAACCACCCGCGCATCGATGCCGTGCGCGTCGTTATCCATCCCGATGACGCCGAAGCCTATGCGGCGGCAGTCGCCGGGCTTGACCTGCCGCCACCGGTTCACGGCGGCGCGACGCGGCAAGCCTCGGTGCGTGCCGGGCTTGAAGCCATTGCCAGCGATGGTGGGGCGAAGATCGTGCTTATTCACGATGCGGCGCGGCCATTCGTGCCGCAGGCGATGGTCGACCGCCTCCTCGCGGCATTGGCCACGCAACCGGGCGCGACTCCGGCGCTGGCCGTGGTCGATAGCCTGCGCCGCGGCGCCGACGGGCGAGTTGAAGCCAGTGTCGATCGTACCGGGCTGTGGCGCGTCCAAACGCCACAGGGCTTCGCATTCGATGCCATTCTGGCGGCGCATCGCAACGCCGCGGCCGACGCCACTGACGATGTCGAAGTGGCACGCGCGGCCGGACTTGAAGTGGCCATCGTTGACGGTGACGAGCGCGCCTTCAAGTTGACAGTCGCCGAAGATTTTCGCCGTGCCGAAGCCGTGCTGGCGGCACGCACGCTGCCCGCCGCCGATGCCGCGCCGTTATACATCAGCCGCACCGCCAGCGGCTTTGACGTCCACCGCTTCGGGCCGGGCGACCATCTTTGGCTCGGCGGTATCAAAATCGCCTATTCGCAAGGACTTGTCGGCCACAGCGATGCCGATGTCGCGCTCCATGCACTGACCGATGCCCTGCTCGGCACGATTGGTGCAGGTGATATTGGCAGCCATTTCCCGCCCAGCGATCCGCAGTGGAAGGGCGCTGCATCGGACCGCTTCCTCTTGCACGCGCGCGACCTGGTGCGCGACGCCGGCGGCATCATCGATCACGTCGACCTGACGATCATGGCGGAGGCGCCCAAGGTCGGCCCGCACCGCGAAACCATCCGGGCGCGCATCGCCGCGCTTCTCGAAATCGCCGTCGCCAATGTCAGCGTCAAGGCGACAACAACCGAAGGGCTGGGCTTTACCGGCCGGCGTGAAGGCATTGCCGCGCAGGCGCTCGCAAGCGTAAGGCTCGCGCCGTAGGCGACTCGAGCGTAAACTCTGCCGCGCGACGAACCCAAAGAGGGACAGATGTTCGACGAAGAAACCATGAACCTGGCCGAACGCGTCATCCACGCCAACCGCGCCAGCGGCTTGACGGTGGTAACCGCTGAATCGTGCACCGGCGGACTGGTCGCGGGCGCACTGACCGAGGTGCCGGGGGCGTCCGAAGTGTTCGAACGCGGTTTCGTTACCTATTCGAACGAGGCCAAGCTCGAAAGTCTCGGGGTCAATCTCGAAATCCTCGAAACCTTTGGCGCCGTATCGATCGCAGTCGCTTGGGCGATGGCGCAAGGCGCACTCAAACACAGCAACGCCGATGTTGCGGTCGCGATTACCGGTATCGCCGGCCCCGATGGCGGCTCCGAACTCAAACCTGTCGGCATGGTCGTGTTCGCACGGGCGCGGCGGGGTGAAGACCCCGATCACGTCGTTGCCGACACCAAATGCTTCGGCGACCTCGGCCGCAGCGAAATCCGCCGCCAGGCGATGCTCGTCGCACTCGAACTGCTGCTGCCGGCCTGAGCCGCCCATCCGGCGCAATGCCGTTTGCGTCAGCGTCGCAGCACGTTACAAGATGGCATGGGTATTGAAACCATCACGCTCAACGGCGGCTGTCACTGCGGCGCAGTTCGTTTCAACGTGACCGTGCCGCAGCAGGTCAAGATAACCGACTGCAATTGCTCGCTTTGCGCGATGGCCGGCTATCTGCATCTGATTGTGAAGGCCGATGCCTTCGAGCTTGAACGCGGTGCCGACCAACTCAGCGAATACCGCTTCAACACCGGTACCGCGCGCCACCTGTTCTGCCGCACCTGCGGTATCAAGAGCTTTTACGTGCCGCGCTCGCACCCCGATGGCTACAGCGTCAACTGGCGCGCCCTCGACAGCAGCGCCGGCGTCAGCGCGACGGTTGTGCCGTTCGATGGCGCCAACTGGGAAGCCGCGCGTGCTACGCTCGATTGACCACCCATTGACCCGAGTCCCCGCCCCTTGTCGCCGCCGGGCGCACCCGAAAGTCGCAGCATGACGCAGTACGACTATGATTATTTCGTTATTGGCGCCGGTTCGGGCGGCGTCCGCTCGGCGCGCATCGCCGCCAGCTACGGCGCGCGTGTTGCGGTGGCCGAGGAGTTTCGCATCGGCGGCACCTGCGTCATTCGCGGCTGCGTGCCCAAGAAACTGCTCGTCTATGGCGCGCATTTTGCCGAAGACCTTGATGACGCCCGCCGCTTCGGCTGGACACTCGGCGAACACCGCTTTGACTGGCACACGCTGCGCGACAATGTGCTCGCGGATGTCGACCGCCTAAACGGCCTCTACACCGCCACGCTGACCAACCATAAAGTCGACCAACTGCTCGACCGGGCAGTTCTCACCGACCCGCACCACGTCAGCGTTGGCGGCCGCACCGTCAGCGCGCGCCACATCCTCGTGTCGACAGGCGGCCGGCCGCTGATCCCCGACGTACCCGGCGCCGAGCACGGCATCACCTCGAACGAAATCTTCCATCTCGATGCACTGCCGGGGCGCATGGTCATCGCCGGCGGCGGTTATATCGCCAATGAATTCGCCGGCATCTTCCACGAATTCGGCACGCACGTGACGCTGGTCAATCGCGGCGACACCATCTTGCGCAACTGGGAGCCGGCATTACGCGAACGCCTGCTTGAAATCTCGACCGTCAAGGGCATCGCGTTCCGGTTCAACACCGCCTTTGAACGCATTGAAAAACTGCCGGATTCGAGCTTGCGCATTCATTTCAAGGACGGCTCAACCCTTGATACCGACGTGCTGCTTTGGGCCGTTGGCCGTGTCCCCAATATCGAAGGCCTCGGCCTTGAAGCTGCCGGCGTGGCGCTCAACGCCAGCGGCGCCATTGCCGTCGATGCCGACAGCCACACCAACATCCCGTCGGTCCACGCCGTCGGCGATGTCACCGACCGTATCCAGCTCACGCCCGTCGCGATCCGCGAAGGCCATGCGCTGGCCGACAAGCTGTTCGGCGACAAGCACTGGCGCGTCGATCACAGCTGCGTGGCATCTGCCGTCTTCTCGAACCCGCCGCTCGCCAGCGTTGGCCTGACCGAAGCCGAGGCGCGTGAAAAATACGCTGATGTCCGCGCTTTCACCGCTGATTTCCGGCCGATGCGCAACGTGCTCGCCGGCCGCAACGAGCGCGCGCTCTACAAGCTCGTCGTCGATGTCGCCACCGATGTCGTCGTCGGCGCACATATGATCGGCCCCGACGCCCCCGAAATCCTTCAGGCACTGGCGATTGCCGTCAAGGCGCGGCTGACTAAGGCGCAGTTCGACGAGACAATGGCGCTGCACCCGACGATGAGCGAGGAACTCGTACTGATGCGCTGAACAATCGCCGCAAATGTCAAAATATGCACATTTGTGCGATTGCGTCGCTGTTACATCAACCCTCGGAGGGCATTGCGGTAAGCGTTGCTGCTACCGGATATTGAGCCCATCCGGCGGTTGCAACCCCCTCCAACCCCGGCTTCCCGCGCCCTCTGACGCCTAGGGTATGGCTGACGCTTGAATCTCGCCGCCAGAAAGCGCAAAAGCCCGCCGCATGAACACCGAAACCAACTGGACCCCCGCCTCATGGCGCACGCATACCGCGCGCCAGCTCCCCGTCTATGCCGATCAGGCCGCGCTCGCGAAGGTCGAGGCCGAGCTGCAGAGCTATCCGCCGCTGGTCTTTGCCGGCGAGGCACGTGACCTGACCGCCAGCCTGGCGCAAGTCGCGGCGGGCAAGGCGTTCCTGCTCCAGGGCGGTGACTGCGCCGAAAGCTTCGCTGACTTCCACCCCAACAACATCCGCGACACCTTCCGCGTGCTGCTGCAGATGGCGGTCGTGCTGACGTTCGCGTCGAAGCTGCCGGTGGTCAAGGTCGGCCGCATGGCAGGCCAGTTCGCCAAGCCGCGCTCGGGTGACTTCGAGGAACAGAACGGCGTCTCGCTGCCGAGCTACCGCGGTGACAATGTAAACGACATTGCCTTCACGCCCGAAGCGCGCGAGCCCGACCCCGAACGCATGCGTACCGGCTATATGCAGTCGGCCGCGACGCTCAACCTGCTGCGCGCGTTCGCCAGCGGCGGCTATGCCAATCTGCATCAGGTTCACGCCTGGACGCACGATCCTCTGACAATGAAGCCAGACGACGCTCGCCAAGCGCCCTGAGAGCGCCGTTGTAGATGGACAACTTCGATGCCATGGCGCGCGATCCTTACGCAGCAAAAGCCTTGGAGTGCTGCGCCTTGGCCAGTTCGGCTTCCTCGGCGGTCTGATAGCCCGACTGCACAACGTTCTCGCCACGCATCAGGCAATAGCGCGCATGAGGCCCACGGAACTTCACCGTCAGGGGCGAGGGGTCCGTAGCGACTTGAACCGCAGGAGCCAGGTCAAAGCGGCGCAGTTCGACAACCTTTGCCGCCAGCCGATGGGCCGCAACGACATACAGTTCCGCGAAGAATGACGTGTCCTCGGCGTGCAGTTCGACAATATCCCCAATCCGCATCTTGCGCGCGACGTTCGACCAGAAGTCAGGTTCGAAAACCCGGTCATACGGGACGCCAAATTCCAGCGTCACAGACCAACGGTTGGTCGAATAGGAGGCGAGCGCGAACTTGCTTTCGGCCAGCATCTTGGGACGCGGCTTGGGCGGTTCTACAGGAGCGGCGGCGATGATTGTGGCTTCAGCCATGGAACACCTGGGTTCGGGTTAGTGGAGAGACGGGGAGCCGAAGCCCCCCATCATTCTTTTTGCTAATTAAGCGCCTGTCGCTGTGGAGCGATAGCGGATGATTGCGTTGGGATCGACCACGCTTGAGCAGAGGCGTTTCTCACCGAAGAATGTGATAAAGCCTGGTTGCGTTTGTTCGTAGCGACGCAGGACCATGCTCAAACGATCCACGATTGTGTGGCCGCGTGAGAAGTCACCGAAGTACATTGGGAACAATGAAGTTGTACCGGCAGAACT